>JAFMIX010000084.1 GCA_017853785.1 Verrucomicrobiales bacterium | reverse complement strand
AATCGGTGTTGATCCAGTTCACGCGCCCGATTTTTCCCAGCCGCCCGATTTGGATCAGCTCGCGCATTTTCAGGAAGCGCGGTTCGGCCCGCATCTGGAACATCGCGCTGAACAACAGCTGCGGCTGCGCGCGATGTGCGGCGATGAGTTTCTCCGCGTCGGCCTTGTGCGCAGCGATGGGTTTCTCCATCAACACATGGAGGCCCGCCGCAAACGCCGCCGCCCCGATCGCGGGGTGTTGATAATGCGGCGTGGCGACGATGACGGCATCCACCGCGCCGGAGCGGAACAGCGCGCCGGCGTCGGGAAAAGCCTGCAAGCCGCGCGCGGCGCAGCTTTCCCGTTTGGCTGCGACCGAGCTGACGACGGCGGTGAGTTCGGCGCGGGCAATCTGGCCGGCGAGGAGATATTCCGCGTGCCGGTTGCCGATGTGGCCGAGCCCGATGATGCCGAAGCGGACTTTTTTCATGAGAGTAATCGCAGGAACTACCGCCACCACCACGTCAGCAGCGGCGCGACGGCAAGCGCGGGGAGGTAATCCGCGAGCTCGACTTTGCGGAGTTCAAAAATCACCACGGTAACGAAGACCATGAGCAGGCCGGCGGTGGCGTTCACGCAGTCCAGCAGACCGTGTTGGTCAAGCACCGGTCCGGCGTAGAGCGCGATCAGCAAAGTCAGCGTGCCTTGATACACGAACACCGGCAGCGCCGCGACCGCCACGCTCCAGCCGAACATCGCCACAAAACTCATCGCCGCCAGCCCATCCATCACGGACTTGATGAGGAGCGGGAGAAAGTTGTCGGACAACCCGTCCGTCACCGCGCCCAGCACCGCCAGTGGCGCGGCGCAGAAGAGCGCGGTGCAGGTGTTGAAGCCGTCGCTCCAGCCGGGCTTGCCGCCGGAGGTCGCGCGGGTGATCTGCGCGCGGGCGGATTCACCGAGGCGGTTGGAAAGCTTTTGCAGCCGCAACAGCCGCCCGATGACGCGGCCCAGCATCAGCGCGAGGAATGCGATGAGGATTTGTTCGCCGACTTGCAGCGCCGTGCCGTTCACGCTCTGCCACACGAGCCGGAGGCCGACGGCCAGAGTGAACGCGCCGAGGGCGGTCTTGAGATAATTCTGGCGCGCGGCGGAAAGTTGGCCGCGAAACTTCAGCCCCGCGATGCCGCCAAGGACGATGCCTGCCGCGTTGAGGATGCTGCCGAGCATGGGTCAGTCTTCCGTTGCGGTGACTGCGGCGCGGCCCGTGTCGGTGCAGACGCCGCGTTTCGCGCCGGCGAGAAATTCCAACATTACCTTGGCGGGTGCGCTCGTGAAGACCGTTGCGGCGGCGGCGAGCGCGGCGCGGAGGTTCGCCCCGCTGCGGAAGAGTTGGTGGTAAAGCCGTTTCAGCTCCAGCCGTTCCGCCGCGGTCAAACCTGCGCGGCGTAGCCCGACGATGTTCAGTCCGCAGATGCCGTTGACTCCGCGCACAATGGTGAACGGCGGCAGATCCTGGCTGATGGCCGCGCCGCCCTGCATGAGCGCGAGCGTGCCGACGCGCACGAATTGGTGCACGAGGCAGTTGCCGGAGAGGAACGCGCGGTCACCCACCGTCACGTGGCCGCCGAGCGAGGTGCCGTTGGCGAGGATGACGTGATTGCCGACAATCGAGTTGTGGCCGACGTGGCTGGTAGCCATGAGATAACAGTTCGAGCCGATGACCGTGTCCTCCTCCATTTTGTTGGAGCGGTTTACGGTGGCGCACTCGCGGAAGGTGTTGCCGTCGCCGATGCGGAGGCGGGTGGGGGCGCCGTGATATTTCAAGTCCTGCGGCGCGTCGCCGATGACGCAGCCGGTGTGGAAAATATTTTTCTCCCCGATGGTCGTGTGGCCGGTAAGGTGCACGTGCGGCCCAACGATGCATTCCGGGCCGACGGTGACGTGGGCATCAATCACCGCATAAGGTCCGACGCTGACGGTGGGGTGGATCTGGGCTTGGGGATGAACGATGGCAGTGGCGTGAATCATCGCCGCGCATTTCACCACATTTGCGGAAAAATGGAAACAGCAACTTCCGCGGGCGCAGCGGCGGCTATTTGATTTCCAGGCACACGACCGTCGCGATGGGGTCGGGCGATTTTTCCGGCAGGGTGAGGCTTACGCCGGTTTCGGTTTGCTGGAATTTCAAGTCGCCACGCTCCGGGTCGGCCAGCAGATAGGCGCGGGTGATTTTTTGTTTGATGGCGGGAATCTGGAATTTGCCTTTGGGCCAGTCGAAAATGATCAGAAAAATCTTCCCGGGCTTGGTGGTGGCGCCAGTCCCAGACGGGTGTGAATTCCGGCTTGCCATGCCGGTCTTTTTTCTTGGGATTGAACGTGCCGTGCACGTCGCTGAAAGGCGTCGAGCCGCTGCCGTAGATGGCTTCGCCGTTGACGCGCAGCCAGCGGTCCACCTCGTTCAGCCGCTCGACGCTGGGCTGGGAAATCAATCCCGCGCTGGTCGGGCCGACGTTCAGGAGATAATTCCCGCCCTTGCTCGCGACGTCGCAGAGATTGTGGATGAGGATTTCGGCGGATTTCCAATCGTGTCGTAGGAGCGGAAGCCCCAGGAGCGGTTCATGGTCATGCACGCTTCCCAGTCTTTATCGGGATAGCCTTGCGGCGGGATGTATTGCTCCGGCGTCTCGAAGTCGCCGGTGGATTTCTTGGAATCAAGCCGGTTGTTGCTGATGATGCCGGGCTGCATCTGCTGGAGCGGTTGGAATTTGGCCGCGCGTTCCGGCGTCATCTCGATGGGCGTATCCCACCAGATGACGGCGACCTTGCCGTAGCGGGTGAACAGCTCTTTGACCTGCGGCACGGCGACTTTGTCGAGGTAATCGTTGAAGCTGCCTTCCTGCGCGGCGTCCCAGTTGTTGCGCTGGTTGATGTCGGGTTGCCTGGTGCGGCTGCCCGCCGTCGCGCCGCCGGGATGATTCCAGTCCTGCGCCTGCGAATAATAGAAGCCGAGCTTGATACCTTCGCGCTCACAAGCGGCGGCGAGTTCCGCCAACGGATCGCGCTTGAACGGCGTCGCGTCGAAAATGTTGAACGGGTCGGCCTGCGAATGAAACATCGCGAAGCCGTCGTGCTGCTTGCTGGTGATGACGATGTATTTCATGCCGGCGTTCTTGGCGAGGCGCACCCACTCGTCCGCGTTGAACTTCACCGGATTGAAATGCGCGGGAAACTTCTGGTAATCCGCCACCGAGATGCGCCCAAGGTTCATGGTCCATTCGCCGCCGCTGGCAGCAACGCGGTCAGGGCGAGAAGGAGGAGAATTTTTTCATATTTTTTGCTTTGTGTGTGGGATTATTCCTCAAACAACGCCGCCGCGAACTGCTTCGCGTCGAACGGCTGCAAATCATCGGGTTGTTCGCCGAGGCCGATGAATTTAATCGGCAGGCCGAGCTCCTTCTGGATCGCCACCACCATGCCGCCTTTACTTGTGCCGTCGAGCTTGGTCACGATGAGGCCGGTGAGCGGGACAGCCTTGTTGAATTCGCGCGCCTGATTGAGCGCGTTCATGCCGGTGCTGCCGTCGAGCACGAGCAATACTTCGTGCGGCGCGCCGGGCAGTTGCTTGCCGATGACGCGATGGAGCTTGTGCAATTCCTGCATGAGGTTGTGCTTGGTGTGCAGGCGGCCGGCGGTGTCGATGAAAAGATAATCGGTCTTGCGCGCGGTGGCAGCGGTGACGGCGTCGTGCGCGACGGACGCGGCATCCGCACCATACGCGCTGGCGATGACTTCCACCTTGAGGCGCGTGCCCCAGAGCTTGAGCTGCTCGATGGCGGCGGCGCGGAAGGTGTCGCACGCGGCGAGCAAGACGGTTTTATGCTGCGACTGGATGTAGTGCGCGAGCTTGGCGCTGGTGGTGGTCTTGCCGGTGCCGTTCACGCCGACGATGGAGACGACGGTCGGGCCGTTCGGAGCTTTCAGCAAATCGGCTTTGTTGCTGGAGAGACTTTTCTCGATCTCCGCGCGCGCGACGCCAAGGTAATCCAGCCCCGCCGTGCCTTGCGATTCGTAGGCGTGCTTCACCGCCGCGGTGATTTGCGCGGTCATCGCCATGCCGAGGTCGGCGGCGATAAGGGCGTGTTCGATCTCTTCCAGCGACTCGGCGGTGAGCTTGGGCGAGCGCGTGACGATGCGCTTGAGTTCGTGCGTGAGCTTGGCGTGTGTCTTGGCGAGGCCGGCTTTGAATTTGGAGAAGAGTCCCATGTTGTGAATGCGGAATTTGGAACGTGGAGTGCGGAATTATTTTTTGGCTTTGGCCTTCATTTTTTCGACGTAATCGAGGTGGAGTTTCACGGTGCCGATGAGGGGGCGGCCTTTGCTCATGCCGTGGCAATCGCTGCCGCCGGTGACGAGCAGATTGAATTTCTTGGCGAAGTCCATGTAGCGGTGGTTGGCGTTCGGCCCGTGCTTGGTGTGGAACACTTCGATGCCGTCCAGGCCGGCGGCGACGATGGCGGGGATGATCTCATCGGTGTGGTTGAGCGCGGGATGCGCCATCACGGCCAGGCCGCCGGCTTGGTGGATGAGTTCGATGGCATGGGCGGCGGACATCTTGAACTTGGGCACGTAGGCGGGCCGGTCTTTTTTGAGAAAGCGGTCGAAGGCGACATCAAGGCTGCGGCAATGTTTCCCGGCCACAAGCGCGCGGGCGACGTGTGGGCGGCCCGGCGAGTGGCAGCTTGCGAGCGTGAAGACTTCCTCCGCTTGCAGGCCGATGCCGATGGCGTTGAGCTTGGCACACATCTCGCGGATACGGTTCTGGCGCGCGGTCTGAAATTTGGCGATCTCGGTGAGGAATGCGGCGTTGGTGGTGTCCACGAAGTAGGCCAGGATGTGGACCTCGATGTCGTCATGCTCGGAGGTGAGTTCGCTGCCGGGGATGAATTCGATGCCGGCGGCGGCGCAGGCGGCAGCAGCGCGGGAGCAACCCTCGACCGTATCATGGTCGGTCAGCGCGATGGCGGACAGTTTGTGAAACTGGGCCTGCGCGACAAGTTCTTCCGGGGTGTAGGTGCCGTCGGAAAACTTCGTGTGCAGATGGAGGTCGGCAAACATGGTCAGAAGCCAGAAGCCGGAAGCCAGAAGTCAGAAGCGAAGGGAGCTCGGAATTGCCCGAGATTCTTCTGAATTCTGGATTCTGAATTCTGGATTCTCATTTTGCTCATTTCACGATCCGTGCGGGCCGCATGAGTTCGCCTTTGACCTTGTCGAGCAGGCCGTTGACGAATTTGCCGCTGTCTTCGGTGGAGAATTTCTTGGCGATGTCCACGGCCTCGTTGATGGAGACGATGGGGGGGATGTCCTCGCGGTGGCGCATTTCATAGATGGCGAGGCGGAGGATATTGCGGTCCACGGCGGCAATGCGGTGGAGTTCCCAGTTCTGGGCGTATTTCTTGATCTCCGCGTCAATGGCGTCGCGGTGCTGGAGCGTGCCGCGGATGAGCGGTTCGGCGAAGAGGCGCATGGCTGCCTCTTCGGTGGTGGGCGGGGGCAGTTCGGTTTTTTCGCCCCACTGGGCCGGGCCTTTTTCTTCGGCGAGCGCAGCGGCGCGCTGGGAATCCCAGAATTCATTGAGTGCGGCCTCGATATCCTCCGGCGGATTCAGGTCGTGCTGGAACAGAAATTGGACCGCGCGTTCGCGGGATTCACGTCGTTTACCCATACAGACATTCTAAAGTCCAAAATCCAAAGTCTAAAGCATAAAGTCTGGCCAGCCGCGACCTTGAACCTTGGACTTTGGGCCTTGGACTGTTAAATTCCGCCCATGAATTTGGCAAAAAAACTCCTGCACACGCGCTACCGCGTCAACGACCTCGAACGCACGGTGAAATTTTACCGCGACCTCCTCGGCCTCGAGGAGGTCAGGCGACACAAGTCGCCGCGCGGTTCGGAACTGGTTTTCCTCAAGACGCCGGGCAGCGAGGAGTTGATCGAGATCACCTATTTTCCCGGCAGCGGACCGGTCCAAGTTCAGCCGGACCTCACACATCTGGCGTTCGAGGTGGAGAGCCTGGAGGAGTTCGGCAAACACCTTGCCGCGCACGGTTTGAAATACTCCGACGGCCCGACAACCAGCAGCAGCGGCACAACCTTCGCTTTCATCGACGCGCCGGAGGGTTACGAGATCGAATTGATTCAGCGTGCCAAGTGAGTTCGGCGGTCATGGCCGCGAGACAAATGGGTTCCCCTTGATGTAGAACCGCAACTGCCGTCGCGCCCAGTGCCGCGCGTAATCCACGCCGATGCGCGGGCGCTTGACGATTGCAAATTTCTCCTCCGCTTCCGGTGCGGCCACGAAAAAGTCGTCGCTCAACAGATCATGGCCGTTGACCCGGCGGTTGATGTCCATCGCCCGGCACAGCAGGCCTGGCCCGCAGGTTTTTCCCGCAATACCCGTCACTGGCGCGACCGCGCGCAGCAACACCGCCGCACCATTGCCCGCGCGTTCGGTGACGACGTTCATGCAGTGGTGCATGCCGTAGATGAGATACACGTAGGCAAAGCCGGGCGGGCCGAACATGATGCGCGTCCGTTCCGTCCGACCTTTCGCGGAATGCGCCGCCAGGTCGTGCGCGCCCAGATACGCCTCCACCTCTACGATGCGCCCGATGCGTTCCGCGCCGGGCGTGCGGTGCACGAGCAATTTTCCCAGCAACTCGCGCGCGACCGTCGTCGTGTCGCGATCAAAGAAGGCGCGGGGCAGTTTTCTCACGCGGCAAGGCTAGCCGAAACCGCAGGCGGTGACGAGCGACGCGTCACTTGCCACTCCACTCCGCGCGGCCTATGCTCCACCCATGAACAACCATTCCACCGGTTTCATCAAGGAGGATCCGTGGCGCATCTTCCGCATCATGGCGGAATTTGTGGATTCGTTTGAGACGCTCTCTCGCGTCGGCCCCGCTGTCACCATCTTCGGGTCGGCGCGCATGAAGCCGAGCAACCCCTATTTCAAGGCCGCCGAAGCGCTTGCCTACGGTCTGGCCAAGAACAATCTCGCCGTCGTCACCGGTGGCGGGCCGGGCATCATGGCCGCTGGCAACAAGGGCGCGGCGCGGGCGAAGGGCCGTTCCGTCGGCTTGAACATCGAACTGCCCCACGAGCAACAAGGCAATCCCTACGCGAACATCCCCATCAATTTCCATTACTTCTTTTCGCGCAAGGTCTGCTTCGTCAAATACAGCATCGCCTTTGTCTTCATGCCCGGCGGCTTCGGCACGTTGGACGAATTTTCCGAAGTCATCACGCTCGTGCAGACCCAGCGCATCCCGCAGTTTCCGCTGATCCTCTTCGGGCGCAAATTCTGGGGCGGCCTGCTCAAGTGGATGGAAACCGAGATGAGCCGGCCCGGCTACATCGGACGCAACGACCTCAAACTCGTCACCATCACCGACGACCCGCAGGAAGCGATCGACATCATCCTCGAATACGAGCGCCGCGTCGGCCCGCCCGAAAGCGTGCCGCAGGCGTTTGCGTGACATGTCCTCCCTCATCCACGAAATCCAGAGCGCGCACACGCCTGATTCGCTCGCCGCGCAACTCCACGGCGAAGCCGGCGTGATGTTGCTGCGCAGCTTGCCGCGCCAGAGCCTTGCGGAGGCGGGCGCGCGCTACGATTTGCCGGCGGCGCGCTATTCCTTCGTCGTCGCCCACCCGTTCCTTACCTTCCGTTCCACCGGCTCGCGCTGTGAAATCATTTCCGGCTATCAACAATCAACTGACAACCATCAACTCCAATTCGGCAACCCCTGGCATCTCCTCGACTCGCTGATGGCCCGCTACGAACTGCTGGACGAAGCCGACCAACCCTTCCCGCTCGGCGGCGCGTTCGGCTACTGGGGCTATGACCTGAAAAATTTCGTCGAGGCGCGACTCCCTCGCCGCGCTGTCAACGACTTGGAGCTGCCCGATTGCCATGTCGGCTTCTACGCCAGCCTCGTAGTTTTTGACCATCAACTCGGCAAGACCTGGATCGTCGCCACCGGCCTGGCCGCTGACGGTTCGCGCAGTGAAGCGCGGGCAAAAGAGCAAGCCGACTGGTGGCAAGCCCGCCTCGTCGGGGGGGACGGGGTGTCGCCGTCCCCAATCAATTCGGGCGCTCAATATGCGTGCCCTCCCAAGTCCAATCTCGCCCGCACCCAATTCCTCGCCGCGGTCGCGCGCGCCCAGCGCTACATCCGCGCCGGCGACATCTACCAAGTCAACCTTTCGCAACGCCTCACCGCGCCGTGCGATTGCACCGGCTGGGAATTATTCCAGCGCCTTGCCGCCGTTTCGCCTGCGCCGTTCGCGGCGTTCATCGATTGCGGCGATTTCCAGATCGCCTCCACCTCGCCGGAACTGTTTCTGCGCCTGAGCGGTTCGCACATCGTCACGCGCCCCATCAAGG
>JAFMIX010000083.1 GCA_017853785.1 Verrucomicrobiales bacterium | reverse complement strand
GAGCTATCCCGTTAACACGCTCACGAACAGCCGCCGCCAGTATGAGGCCATGGTCGAGGCGTTGGACACGGAGATCGGGCGACTCCTCGCCGCCGTGAATCGCACCAACACTCACATCATCTTCGTCGGCGACAATGGCACGCCCGGCAATCTGATTCAGCCGCCGCACACCTCCACGCACGCGAAGGGCACGCTCTACGAGGGCGGCACGCGCGTGCCGCTGATCATTTCCGGGCCGCAGGTCGCGCATCCTAACCGCGCCAACGCCACGCCCGCGAACATGGTGGACCTCTTCGCCACCATCCTAGATCTTGCCGGCAGCTCGGTTGCCGCTGCGGTGCCGACTAACGTGACCATTGACGGCCAGAGCCTCCTGCCTCTACTCACGGCCACGAACGAGTTATCGCGCTACGGCTACACGGAGTTGTTCAACACGAACAGTGTGAACACGGGGAATCACGGTCAGGCACTGGAGAACCCGCGGTTCAAACTCATCAGTTTCAACACCGGCGCGGAGGAGTTTTACGACCTGCTCGCCGACCCGACGGAGACGAACAACCTGCTCAACACGACCATGACCGCGACGCAGGCGGGGAATTATTATTCGCTGGTGCTGAAGCTCGGCAACTACCAGACCGGCGTCGCGCCGCCGGTCATCGCGGGTTTTGCCTACACTAATCCACAGTTCACCATCACCGTCACGCGCAACGTGACCAACCGCTACGTGCTCTGGCGGGCGGGAGACTTGGATGCGCTCTCGTGGCGGCCCTTGACGAACGCAGAGGTGGTGACGAACGGCGCGGTGGTGCGGTTCACGGACACGAATGCCACCGGCGGCCGGACTTTTTATCGGGTGGTCGCTTCGCCGTGAACTGGAGTGTCGCTGAATTTACGTTTCCGGCAGTTCCAGCTTGTGCCGTGATTCCGCCAGCACCCGCCGCAGTCCTTGGGTGGGACTGAAGATCCACGCCAGACAGAATGGCCCCGCGCCCGCCACGGCGATGGAACATTCCGCCCGCGTTGCCAGATGCAGGTCCGTCACCGCGCTCACCGCCGCGTGCCCACCGTCCAGACCAGAATCGCCGGCAGCCGCGTCGAGAGCAGCGCAGTGGTCGCGCCCGGCAAGCCCAGCATCACGGCTCAATACAGCGCTGACCTGATTGGCTGGACAAATCCGGTGTCTGACGGAACGAACCTCACCATCAGCGCGATGGATAACTTCCATAGCGCCAGCCCCGGCGTCGACAAGGTGGAGGTCAATGCCAAGCGGACTCTCGCCCTGAATGGCCGGATCTTTGTCCGCCTCAAGGTCATCCAGACACCGTAGGCACGATTGCAGGCGAACCTTTGGGCTTTGGAAATCTCTTTGCCGTGGCCCGGCATCCCAAGGTTTGCATTCCGTCGCGCAATTGAGTTTTCATCCGATGGCTTCCCGCTACACTCCCCGCAATGCACTCGGTTGAAGCCATCGATACGGCCGCGTTCCGGTTCTGCAACTCCACCCTGCAGAACCCGTTCTTCGACTGGCTAATGCCCATCGCCAGCGGCAACCCCGTTTTTTTTCCGCTGCTCGCCGTGCTCGGCAGCGCCCAGCCGACCTCGCCGCCCGCGCAACTTGCGCAGGAATTCTCCGGCGTCACCGCAGTGGGCGTGTTCCCGTTGGATTATCATGGAAAGACGGTCCGCTGGGTGCAGATCTTCGAATGCCGCGGACTGCGCTGAACTCGTGGCGACGTATGGCGGTCTCGCGCGAACAGATTTTCTCCGGCTGCGACTACGACCTTGCCGCCACGCTCGGCTGCGGTCAGGCATTCCGTTGGCGCGAAGAAAACGGCGCGTGGACCGGCGTGATTCACGGACGTTGGGTGCGCCTGCGCGCGGAAAAGGATTCCATCGTCGCCGAAACCGCCGTTCCGCAAACTGACTGGCGTTGGCTCGCGGACTACCTGCAAACGGACGCCGATTACGCCGCCATCCTCGCCAGCTTCCCCGACGACGAACCGATGCGCGCCGCCGTCCGCGCGTGTCGCGGCCTGCGCTTGCTGCGGCAGGAGACTTGGGAATGTCTCGCGTCGTTCATTCTGTCCTCGACCAAGCAGATCGTGCAAATCCGGCAAATCGTGGAGTTGCTGTGCGACCGATTTGGCGAGCCTGTGGTCACGCTCCCACTCACCCGTCCTTCAGACATGCGCTCCCCCCCTGGGGGAGCGGGCGGGGCGCGGGGGTGCTCATTTTCATTCCCCCCCGCTTCACGCATCGCCGAGCTGACGGAAAAAGATCTGCGCGATTGCAAGATGGGTTTTCGCGCACCGTATCTGCTGGCCACGGCGCAAGCTGTGGCCGGCAGCGAGATTGATTTGTCCGCGCTGCGCTGGTTGCCCGTGGACGCGGCGCGGGCGGAATTGCTGCGGCTGCCAGGCGTCGGGCGCAAAATCGCGGACTGCGTGTTGCTCTTCGGCCTCGGCTTCGACGGCGCGTTCCCGATCGATGTGTGGGTGCGCCGCGCATTACAGGAACTGTATTTTCCCAAGCGCCGCGCGAGTGCGAAGCGGATTGAAAATTTCGCCGCCACGCATTTCGGGTCGCACGCCGGCTACGCGCAGCAGTATCTTTTTCATTACATGCGAACAAAATTGCCGTAGGATTCCCGAAGATGCAGACGATTGAAGTCCTGTTCACTCCCGCTGAATTCGATGCACTGTCGCGGCGCGATCTGAGCCGCACGGCGTGCGTGGTGTTCGACATCCTCCGCGCCACGAGCACTATCGTCACCGCGCTGGGCAATGGCGCGGCGGCGCTTGTGCCGGTGGCGGAAATCTCCGAGGCGCTCGCGTGGCGGGCGCGGCAGCCGGGCGTGTTGCTCGCGGGCGAACGCAACGGCCTGCGTATCCGCAGCGCGCAGACCGGCGGCGCGGATTTCGATCTCGGCAACTCGCCGCGGGAATTCACGGCAGACGTCGTGCGCGGCAAAACCATCGTGACGACGACGACGAACGGCACGCGGGCGCTCCGCGCATGCGCGCCGGCGCAGACGGTGCTGGTGGGGTCGTTCCTGAATCTTGCGGCGACGGCGCGGCGGTTGCGGGAACTTGCGCCGGAAAACCTGCTGCTCGTCTGCAGCGGTACGGGCGAGCAAGCGGCCATGGAAGACGCGCTCGCGGCGGGCGCGCTGGCGGACCTTGTCTGGAGTGATGTGCGCGGCGGCATCGCGGACTCGGCGCAACTGGTGCGGGAATTTTACCGGCGTTTCCAAAATGATTTGACCACAGCGGTGACGCATTCCGCGAACGGCCGGCGGCTGCTGGCGTTGCCGGAGTTGCGCGAAGACGTGGCGTTTTGCCTGCGCCGCGACGCGGTTGTTCTGGTGGCGGTGATGAGCCGCGACGGACGCATCGAGAAATCTATATGAATACTGAAACTGGTTTTACCGCTGATGCGCGTTTTGTCGCAGCCATCCAGCGTTTCGATGAAGAGAATTCGTGCGACCCGAACACGGAGCTGGATGGCGGCGTGGCACATCCGCGGGAACTGCTCTACGCGCGGCGACTCACTGATTGGGTGCTCCGCCTCGCGCCTGATGCCTCCCTGGAACTGCGCCTTGCGGCGCGCTGCCAGCATCTTTGCCGGTGGCAGAGTCCGCGCAGCGATTACCCGATGACACGCCCCGGCTATTTGCAATGGCGCGCGGAGTTGAAAAAGTTTCACGCGCAGAAGGCGGGTGAAATTTTGCGGGAAGCGGGCTACCCGGAGGAGATCATCGCCCGCGTGCAGGCGCTTAACCTCAAAAAGAATTTCCCCGCCGACTCCGACAGCCGCGTGCTGGAAGACGCGCTATGTCTCGTGTTCCTGGAATTTCAGTTCGCGGACCTCGCTGCCAAGACCGAGCCGGACAAGGTCGTCAACGCCCTTCAAAAATCCTGGAAAAAGATGACGCCAGCCGCGCATGCGCACGCGCTGAAACTATCCTATGGGCCGCGCGAGACCGCGTTGTTGCAGCAGGCGTTGGCCTAGCCCACCGCCCGAAACCGGACTTTTGCTTGCCTTGATTCCCGCGCGTCGTTACGGTTCCAGCATGAAACAGTCGGCCCGGCTTTGGATTTTATTCAGCTTCATCATTCTGGCGTTCGCCTTCCGCTCGCCCGCGCCGATCATCTATCTTCCGGGCGAAGGCTGGACCTACGAAACCGCCGGCAGCGAGACCGGCAAATGGCAGCGCCCCCGCGCCAAAGATCAACTTGAAGTCGCCCAGCAAGCCTTCGATCAAAAAGATTACGACCTTGCCCTCAAAGCCGCCCGGCGCGTGGAAAAACAGTGGCCGCTCTCCGACTACGCTCCCAAAGCCCAATATCTGATGGGTCGCTGCTTCGAGGCGAAGGGCAACGACGAGAAAGCTTTCAACGCCTACCAGCGCATCATCGAGAACAATCCCAAGGCGGACAACTATCAGGAAATTCTCGGTCGCCAATACGAGATTGCCGGACGCTATCTCGGCGGCCAGCGCTTCAAACTCTGGAACTATGTTCCGTTCTTTCCGTCCATGGACAAAACTTCCGGGATGTATGAGACCATCGTAAAAAACGGACCCTACAGCGACGTCGCCGCGCAGGCGCAGTTGAAGCTCGGTGAAGCGCGCGAGAAACAGGACGAGCCCAAGCAGGCTATCAAAGCCTACGAAGCCGCCGCCGACCGTTACAACGACCGCCCCAAGATCGCCGCCGACGCGCTCTTCAAAACTGGTCTGACCTATCGCAAGCAGAGCAAGTCCGCCGAATACGACCAGGGCGTTGCGGCCCAATCCGTCGCCGCGCTGACCGACTTCATCACGCTCTACCCCGAAGACCCGCGTATCCCGGATGCCCGCAAAACCATCGCCGACCTCAAGGCCCAGGCCGCCCACGGCAACTTCAACATCGCGGAATACTACGAGAAGCGCGCCAAATGGAGCGCCGCGCTCATCTACTACAACGAAGTGCTCGTATCTGACGCGAGTTCGCCCTACGCCGAGACCGCCCGCCAGCGCATTGACGCCTTGAAGCGCAAACTCGGCGTCGAGCCCGCCGCCGTCGCCGTGACTCCCCCGCCGGCTAACCCGGACTCCGCGCCCGCCAACACTTCCGTTCCGCCGGCAGCGACCACCACCGCCGTCATGCCCGCACCGACCCCGAGGCCGGTTCCGACCGCGACCACGCCGGAGAATGCTTCCGGCGAATTACCGCCCGTGCCCACTCCGATTCCCG
Source organism: Verrucomicrobiales bacterium (assembly GCA_017853785.1). Lineage (GTDB taxonomy): Bacteria > Verrucomicrobiota > Verrucomicrobiia > Limisphaerales > JAFMIX01 > JAFMIX01. The sequence continues at coordinate 3,216 of JAFMIX010000083.1, read as the reverse complement.
GCGAACCCGCTTCGACCGTTGCCGAAGCCACCGAGCCCGCCGTGCAGCAGGGTGAGTCCCACTGGTGGAAAGACGTGCTGCACCTGAAATGGCTGCCTTCCGGTCCGAAGCCCAAGAGCGCCGCCAGCGAAGAAAAGAAATAAAGCTATGCGCCACCCTGCCTGTTTCGCCGCCACCTTGCTCGTCCTCGTCCTCACCGGTTGCGCCGGCTACACGCTCGGTCCGACCAACGGCCACGCTGCCGGCGAGAAGTCCGTGCAGGTCACGCCGTTCGCCAACCAGACGCTCGAACCGCACCTGACCGACGCGCTCACCACCGAAATCCGCAAGCGGCTTCAGCAGGACGGCACCTACAAGCTCGCTACCCGCGACAATAGCGACCTCATCCTCACCGGCGTCATCACCGGTTACGGCCGCCAGGAAACCACGGTCTCGCCCCAAGACACCTTCACCGTGCGCGATTATCGCTTGAGCATCACCGCCACCATCACGGCGCGCTCCCGTTCCACGGGCGCGGTCATCGTTCCCGAGCGCACGGTCAAAGGCTATACCAGCATGCGTGCAGGCGACGACATGACCAGCTCCGAACGGCAGGCGCTCCCGCTACTAGCCGCCGACCTCGCCAAGAACATCGTTGCCATTCTCGCAGACGGCCAGTGGTAAGTTTACGGGGCGGTGACCCGCAGGGGTCGGTTTTTTGGCCGGCCTTGCATCAGGATATTTTACACCTTCCATCCGCCATCCTCCATCTGCTATCCTCGAGCGAATGATTATCGCCCCGTCATTGCTTGCCGCCGATTTAAGCAAGCTCGCCAAAGACGTGGAGCGCGCCGCCAAGTCCGGTGCGGAATGGCTGCACCTCGACATCATGGACGGCCATTTTGTGCCGAACATCTCCTTCGGCCCGGCGGTCGTCGCGCAGTTGCGCCCGCTCACCAAGATGTTCTTTGACGTGCATCTCATGTGCAGTCGCCCGAAGATTCTGCTCGAACCCTTCGCCAAAGCGGGCGCGGAGCAGATCATCATCCACGTCGAACTCGGCGACGCCGTCACCCCGCTCATCTGGGAGATCAAGAAGCTCGGCAAGAAAGTCGGCCTCGCGGTGAATCCGCCCACGAATATCGCGCTCTGCGAGCCGTTCCTCGACCAGATTGACCTGCTGCTGGTGATGACGGTAAATCCCGGTTTCGGGGGGCAGAGTTTCATCCACGAGTGCCTGCCGAAAATTGCGCAAGCCGATGCCTGGCGGCGTGAACGCGGCCTGCGCTACCGCTTGGAGGTGGACGGTGGCATCAACCACCAGACCGTTGCCGAATGTGCGCGGGCGGGGGCGGACACGTTCGTGGCCGGCACGGCGCTCTTCAGCCAGCGGCAGATGAAAGCCGCGGTCGCCAAGATGCGCAAAGTGGCCGAGGCGAACGACCCGGCGCTGGCGGATCTCAAAGTTTAATTCCCATGTCACAGATCAAATTCGGAACAGACGGCTGGCGCGCGGTCATCGCGGAGGATTTCACGTTTGAAAACGTCGCGCGCGTGGCGCAAGCCACGGCGGATTATTGGAGCGCGAATCCGGTTGCCGGCACCCAGAAGAAGGTTGTCGTCGGCTACGACCGGCGGTTTTTCTCGGACCGGTTCGCACAGATTTCCGCCGAGGTTTTCGCCGGCAACGGCTTTCAGGTCATTCTCACGCCCGAGCCAACGCCCACGCCGTCCGTGTCGTTCGCGGTGAAACAGGAAAAGGCTGTCGGTGGCGTGATGATCACGGCCAGCCACAATCCCCCGATTTTCAACGGCTTCAAGCTGAAGTCGCACTACGGCGGTTCGAGCGATTCGGAGACGTGCAAGGCCATCGAAAGTCACCTCGACCGGAGTCCGGTCCGGCGCGCGGCACTGGGCGATCTCGTCCGCGCCAAGCGAGTTGCGGTGCGCGACATCCGCCCCGCGCATTATGCCGCGCTCAAACGGCTCGTGGATTTCAAGCTCATCGCGAAATCAAAGTTGCGGTTCGCGCATGAGGCATTGTTCGGCGTGGGCGCGGGCTGCTTTGAACAACTGCTCGCGGGCACGACTTGCCGCGTCACCACGCTCAACGGCGCGGCCGACCCGCTTTTTGGCGGCATCAACCCCGAACCCATTATCCAGAACTACGCCCGCAGCCAGGCCTATCTCAAAAAGCATCCGCACGACATCTGCCTCGTCACGGACGGCGACGCCGACCGCGTGGGAGGCCTGGACGGGCGGGGGAATTATCTTTCCACGCACCAGCTCATCTGCCTGCTTTTGCGACACATGGTCGTGAATCGCGGTGGCAAGGGGCGCATGGTCAAGGCGCTCACCACCACTTCGATGGTGGACAAGATGTGCGCGGCTTACGGCCTGCCGCTTACCGAGACCAGCGTGGGCTTCAAATACATCTGTGCGGAGATGCTCAAGGGCGGCGTGCTGCTGGGCGCGGAGGAGAGCGGCGGCATCGGCTTCCCCGGTCACGTGCCCGAGCGGGATGGCATCGCTTCCGGTCTGTTCCTGCTGGAGATGCTCGCAACGGAAAAGACATCCGTCAACAAGCTGCTCGCCAAGCTGGAACAGGAATTCGGCCCGCACCAATACGACCGCATCGACACCCATTTTCCGCTGGAGAAACGCGCGGCGCTGATGGAATTCTGCAAGGCCAACCCGCCCGCCAAGTTGCTGCGCTCGCCGTTGGCTGACGTGAAGGCTTTCGACGGCGTCAAGTTCATCGCCGCCGACGGTTCGTGGCTGATGCTGCGCGGCTCGGGCACTGAACCGATCCTCCGCATCTACGCCGAAGCGAAGTCGCTGGCCGACGCGCGCAAGCTGCTCCAGCTTGGCGTGGGTCTGACGAAGCGGGTTTGACCGCGATGCCGGTAGGGACGAGTTGCCGCTCGTCCCAAATATCATGCCCGCGCGGCAGCGCAGGCCTGCCGGGCATTGCTACGAACTCGCGCTGGTGTAGCGCTTCAGGGATTTGGCCCACCACCATTCCGAGGCGAGCGCGCAAACCATACCCATGATCAACAATTGCACGATGCTCCACGGGTCGGCCAGTTTGTCGGCGAGCAGGCGCACGGGGACGTTGACGACAAGCAGCATCGGCAGCGCGAAGGTGAACACGGCCTTGAACACTCCGCGGAAGGCTTCGTCCGGCAGGCGCGCGATTTGGAAGAGGTTGTAGTAGGCCCACACGATGCCTTGCGC
>JAFMIX010000082.1 GCA_017853785.1 Verrucomicrobiales bacterium | reverse complement strand
CAGCGCGAGCCACTTCTGGGTCTGCTTGACGCTGTCGTAGTGAAATTTGTGGTTCGCGCGGCGCGTGCGGAGCGACGCCAGCAGATCGCGCCGGACATTTTCCGGCGACTGGCTGGCGTGGATGGCGATGGTGACGACGGACGACATGCGGAGGTTGTCGCTGATTCCACGGGGCAAGACAAGCTGCGTTTCGCCGCGCGCCGGGGCGGCGCGGTTGACAGCCGCCCGAATGGCTTTAACCTTGGTGCGGAGATTCGTCATGAACCCCACGACCACCATCGCCACCGTCCTGACCCTCACGCCGCGCGCAGCGGAGGAGGTCAAATCTTTGCTCGCGAACCCGGATAACACCGGCAAAGCCTTCCGCGTGTATGTCGAGAAAGGCGGCTGCTCCGGCATGCAATACGGCATGGTCTTCGACGAGCCGCGCGATGGTGATCTCGCCGCCGAGCAACACGGCGTGACCGTGCTGGTGGACGCCATCAGCGCCGATTACGTGCGCGGCACGACCGTGGATTTCAGCGACGCGCTCACCGGCGGCGGTTTCAAGATTTCCAACCCTCAAGCGAAACAAAGTTGCGGTTGCGGCAAGTCCTTCGGGACTTGAGCGCACGGACAATCGCAGCCGCGCCCGAAAACTATCGCGTCCGCTTTCAATATGTTTGTCACGGCCAACGGCACCAAGATCGAGACCATGCTCCCTTGCACGATCGAGGAGTTTCTGCTGCGACAGGACCTGCTCCCCCGCAGCGTGGTCGTGGAGCACAATGGCGCGGCCGTGGCCCCCTCGGAATTCGCGCAACGGTGGCTTCAAGCGGGCGACCGCTTGGAGATCGTGAAGATCGTCGCCGGCGGTTGAGCCGACCTCAACCCGGGGCGCGCCGCAAGTTTCAGTGAAAATCTGTTGGCAGACCCGCCGGCGGTTTCTATTTTTCCCGGATGAAATGGCGTTTTGAATGGTTGTATCGGTTCGGGCTGGCAGTGTTGTTCGTCACCGCTTTCTGGGCGGTGTGGGCGAACGCGCAAACGCCAGACGCCGCGACCAGCACCAACGCGCCCGGCGCGATCCACCCCAACGAACCGGCCAAGACCTTGCGCCCCCTCCCGATCCATCAGCACGCGCTGACGTTCCGGTTGGACGAAGTGCGCGTCCTGAACGAGACAAAAATATTTGGTGAGCCGGCCTGGAAATATCTGGCCTCGCTCATCTACATCGTGCTGGCGTTCTACGTCTCCAAGCTGCTGGATTTCATCATCGGCGTGTGGCTCAAGCGCTGGGCGGCCAAGACCGAAACCAAATACGACGACCTTGTGCTGGAGTTGTTGCGCGGGCCGGTGAAGGTGGTGGCGTTCGTCATCTTCCTGCACATCGGCTTGAGCGTATTCCAGTGGCCGGAGACGGCGGAAAAATTCCTCTCGCGCGGCCTCGTCGTCGTGGTGGCGTGCTCCATCACCTACGTGGTGCTGAAAGTCGTGGACCTGCTAGTCGGGCTGTGGCGCGAGAAAGCGGCCACCGCGCCGGAGGATGGTTCGTTCGCGGAACAATTGCTCCCGTTGGTGCGCAAAACCGCCAAGGTCGTCGTGCTCATCGCCGCCGTGGTGCTCACGGCGGACAACCTCGGCATCAAGATCACGAGCCTGCTGGCCGGGCTTTCCGTCGGCGGCCTCGCGCTCGGCCTCGCGGCGCAGGATACGGTGGCGAACCTGTTTGGCGCGGTGGCGATTTTCATGGACAAGCCCTTCCGCATCGGCGACCGCATCCGGGTGGAGAACGTGGACGGCACGGTGGAAACCATCGGCCTGCGCAGCACGCGCATCCGCAATCTGGACGGCCACCTCGTCGCCATCCCCAACAAGACGATGGGTAACACCATCATCACCAACATCACCCGCCGCCCCATCATCCGCACCGAGATGAATTTCGGCCTGACCTACGACACCTCCGTGGAAAAGGTGAAGCGCGCCACGGCCATCCTCGGCGAAGTGTTCCGCAGCCACCCGCAAACCGCCGACCTGGTGATCAGCTTCAACAAGTTCACGGATTCGACGCTGAACATCTTCGTCGTCCACGTCTGGAACGGCACGGAGCCGAAGGCGCATTTCGCCGCGTTGCAGGAATTGAACCTCCAGATCAAGCAACGCTTCGAAGCCGAGCGCATCGAGTTCGCGTTCCCGACGCAGACCATCCACCTCAAGCAGGGAGCGTAGCCGGCGGCGTTTTGGTTTGTCAGCACGCGGCAACTGCGGATTAATCGGTGGCATGAGCGACTTCAACTGGCAGCAAGGATTCACCAACGGCAGGTTTCTGTGGATCGAATGGCACTTCTGGAAAGTCGTCGGCTGGCTCGGCAACGGGATTTTCTTCTCCCGCTTTTTTGTGCAGTGGTATGCCACCGAGAAGAAGAAACAAGTGGTGGTGCCGCAGATTTTCTGGTGGTTGAGCCTCACCGGCTCGCTGATGCTGCTGTGCTATTCCATCAGCCAGAAGGACTCGGTATTCATCTACGCCTACCTGTTCCCGTGGATTCCCTACCTGCGGAACATCATCATCCACCGGCGCCACAAAAACGCGCACCAAGACTGCCCCGCCTGTGAATGCTCCTGCCCACCGAAGTCCAACTTTTGCTCCGCGTGCGGCGCGAAACTGCCCCCGCCGGAAACCTGACCCACCTCACTTCTTCGGCGCGGGAGCGATGGCGCCGGGCGCGGCGGCGGCGGGCGTCAACCCATACTTCGCGAGGATGGGATTGATGTCCGGATAGTTGCGCGCAAAGGTCTGCAGATTCGTGGTGAACCAGGCGACTTTGGCCGCGCCATTGGCTTCGTAATCTTTGACCAACGCCCGACCCTGCGCCACCTGACCCTTCATGATGGACGACTGATGCAGGAAAAAAAGCCCCAAGCCGCCGCACATCAGCAGCAGCGAAGCGAGCACCGCGAGCAGCAACAACCGGAAGTTCGGAGAATTGTCGGAGAGATTCATGGTTAAATTATTTTCCGGCGGGTTTGGGGGCGGGAGCGGCTTTGCCGGGTTTTAGCCCGACCTGTTGGAGGATGGGATCGACCGCCGGGTTATGCTTGCTGTATTCCATCACTTCATTGGCCAGATTGTTGATGACGTTCTGGGTGTGTTGGATGTTGACCAGCTTCGGTTGAAGCTTGCGCAGTTGCCGGAAGCGCATTTCACAAACCATCGAAAGGAGAAAAACGCCGAGCGCCGCGAGACACAACGCGCCGGCCAGAAAAGCTATGACAGGGTCTTTTTGCATAATTCGGCAGGCACTATATCGGGTTCAATCGCCTTGTCCAACGGGTTTTTGGCAGTCGGTTCGAGGCACTACACCACAGAAAGAAATCGCCGCGCCACCGCAGATTTGTTAAGCGTTCGCGGTGCCCACCAATCCGCCATCCCCGCAACTCCCCGGCGCTGAAACGAACTCCAGCACCCGCGTGGCCCTGCTGGCCTTCGGCCTGCTGGGGGTCGGGCTTTTCATCGTCGGCTACTGGCGCATCTTCACGCAGTTCATGGGCTACGACGATGAAGGCCATTTCCTCTGGAGCTTGCGCGAATACGCCGCGCACGGCGGCCTTTACGACACCCTGAAGACGCTCTATCAGCCGGGATATTTCGTCGCGTATCACTTCCTGCAATTGGCCGGGCTGGACTTGAATCACGACACGGGCCGCCTGCTCACGCTGCTCTCGTGGTGCGGCACGGTGATGTTGTGCGGCTGGTTCAGTTGGCGGCAAACCCGCAGCATCGGCGCCGGGCTGGCGGCAGCGACGTTGACCTTCGTGAGCCTCATCACGGTGATCAAAGACCCGATGCATCCCAGCACCTTGCTCATGCCGGCGGCGGCTTTGGGGGCGGTCCTGGGAGCGTCCGTCCGCACGCGAACGCGGCCCCTGTGGTTCGCCGGCATCACCGCCACGCTCGCCGCCGCCATGCTGCTGACCAAGATCAATGTCGGCGCGTTCTTCCTGATGTCCGTCGGCACCTGGCTGGCGATCAACTCCCGCAAGTCCGCCCGCGCGCGGTCAGCCGCATTGTTGGCGGGACTGGCCTGCGTGCTGGGGCCGTATCTGCTGATGCGCCCGCAATGGCCGCATCCGTGGGTGACGACTTACACCCTCGTCTTCGCCTGCGGCGCGCTCGCGCTGGGGGGCGCGCTCTACGAAGCGCGGCAACCGGAACACGGCCTCCGCTCGTGGGGACTCGCCATCAGCGGCGCGACTGTCATCGCGGTAATAATCTTCATCGCCGCTTCGGCCAACGGCACGCGTTGGTCGGCCTTGTGGGAAGGCACGGTCGGCGTGCCGCAACGCTTTGCCCAGGCGAACATGGTGCCGCTAGCCTGGCCCGGCGGCGCCGGTGCACTCGCCTTGGTGATGGCGGCGGTGGCGGGCGTGTATTATTTCCGCCGCAACCTTCCCGGACTGATTCCCACCCTCGCGCTGTTGCGGATCGTCGCGGGCGGATGGTTCCTGGCGACCATCTCCAAGTTGACCTCCGAACCGACCGCGCTCCAGGAATTCTGTTTCTTCTACGGCCCGTCGCTGGCGTGGCTCATGGCGGTGCCGCTGCGGACCGCTCCGACTCCGGCAGATCGCGCCCGACTGTGGCTCGCGTGGGTTTTCATCTGGCAGACGCTTCAGGCATATCCGGTGGCGGGTAGCCAGATTGGTTGGGGGTCGTTCCTGTGGGTGCCGCTGTTCGTGGCGGGGTGGCATGAAGCGGTTTTGCTTTGGATGGAACGGCTGGACTTGGCGGCGCGGCGCGGCGTTCGACCGGCAGCGGCTTTTGTTTTGACTATCGCGGCCATCGCGGCGCTCTGGCCCATCGGCAGCAACGGCTACGAACGCTTCACCGCCAACGAACCGCTCGGACTGCCCGGTGCGGCGCGACTGCGGTTGCGGCACGATTACACCAGCGACTTCCGAATCCTCCACCAAAACCTGCGGCTGCACGCGGGTTCGGTCTACGGTTTTACCGAGACGTTGAGCCTGAATGTCTGGACGGGGCACCGCCGGATTTACGCGCCCACCGCAGCCCCGGGAGAACAGGAATCCGCCATCGCCCGGGAAATTTTGGCCGAGCCGAAATCCGTGGTGGTTCTCAATTACGGCCATATGAATCTGCTGGAACTTCAAGGCCAGTCGCCTAAGGAATCCCCGATCTACAACTGCATCACTCAGCATTTCGCGCCCGTGTTCCGCGTGGATGACTACGAGCTTTGGGTGCAGCGCGGGCGGCGGGTCGCGCCCTTTTCCATCGCCTACCTCGCGCGCGCCAGCAGCGAGGGGCGGCTGCAACTTCAACTCACCCTCGAAGCTCTGCCCCGCCCGATAGCCGCTGTCGTGCTCGCACGCTTCGATGGCACGCATCAACCGGTGCTAACCCTGCCGCTAGATGCGGCTCAATCCTGGCAACTGACGCCCATCGCCCTGACCGGCGAAGCCGCCGGCCCGACCACCACCGCCACCGGCCCGGCGAACATCACGCAGCCCGCGCGGCTCACGCTGGAATTCACGCCCACGCCCGATCTGCTCAACGCCAAGGGCATCGAAATCCGGCTGCTTGACGCCGCTGGCGGCTGCCTTGCCCGGCTGCGGCTCGGGCGGTGAGCGCCGGAGAATTTCGCGTTTTCATTTGGCGCGGCTTGCGTATGCTGCGCCCATGCCAAGCTTTGACATTGTTTCGCAGATCAATTCGATGGAAGTGGAGAACGCCGTGCAGCAGGCCAAGAAGGAACTCGCCACGCGGTTCGACTTCAAAGGCAGCAAGGCCGAAATCCTGCTCGAGAAAAACGAGATCAAAATCTCCGCCGAGAATGAATTCCGCATTCGCACCCTCGCCGAAATCGTCGTGGCCAAGCTCGCCAAGCGCGGCATCAGCCTCAAAAGCGTGGAGCAATGCACCCCCGACATCTCGCCGCTCGGCCACGCGCGCCAGAGCATCAAGCTCAAGAACGGGCTTGACCAGAAGGTCGCCAAAGAGATCACCGGCTTCATCCGCGATGGCAAATTCAAGGTCACCAACGCCATTGAGGGCGACAAGGTGCGCGTGAACGGCAAGAGCCGCGACGAGCTTCAAGCCGTCATTGGCGCCGTGCAGGCAAAGGATTTTCCGGCGGCGCTGCAGTTCGTGAATTTCCGCGATTGACCCCCGTTTTACTATAGGTTTCTTCCCTTGGACGGCAATTTTGTACCGGGATTTCGTTTTGACTCACTGCGGTTCGTGGCTATCCTAACGCTTCGATTTTTATGGCTAAATTAAATCTCAAGGACCTGAACGTAACCGGTAAGCGCGTATTCGTGCGCGTGGATTTCAACGTGCCCCTCGAAGAAAAGGATGGGCAGATGGTCATCACCGACGAGACGCGCATCAAAGAAACCCTCCCCACCCTGCGCCTCCTCATCGAACGCGGCGCCAAGACCATCCTCACCGCGCACCTCGGCCGTCCCAAGGGCCAACGCGAAGCGACCATGTCCCTCCGTCCCGTCGCGGCACGCCTCGCCGACCTGCTCGGCCGCCCGGTCGCGTTCGTGGATGACTGCATCGGCGAAAAAGTCGAGCAGACCGCCGGCGCGCTCCAAAACGGCGACGTCCTGCTGCTGGAAAACGTCCGTTACTACAACGAGGAAGAAAAGAACGATCCCGCCTTCGCCGCAAAGCTGGCCAAGGTCGCCGAGCTTTACGTCAACGACGCGTTTGGCGCAGCGCACCGGGCGCATGCTTCGACCGAAGGCGTGGCGCGCCTCGTCGCCGCTCGCGGCGGCCAGTGCGCGGCCGGTTTGTTGATGGAACGCGAATTAAAATTCCTCGGCGACGAACTGGACAAAGCCCCGCGGCCCTTTGTGGTCATCCTCGGCGGCGCAAAAGTTTCCGACAAGATCAAGGTCATTGACCGCCTGCTCGAAAAAGCCGACACCATCATCATCGGCGGCGCGATGGCGTACACCTTCAAACTCGCGCAAGGTTTCAAGGTCGGCCAATCCCTCGTCGAGCCGGACAAGACCGACCTCGCCTTGGCCGCCCTCGCCAAAGCCAAGCAGCGCGGCGTGCAATTCCTCCTGCCCATCGACAACACCGTCGCCACGCCCGTCGTGACCGACAAGCTGAACAAGAAGGGCAAGAAGATCATCGATCTCAACAACCCGCGCACCAACGCCGAGCCAAACATTACCGACAGCGAAGAGGGCGTGGATATCGGCCCGGCTTCGGCAGCGCTCTTTGCGAAGGCGATTTCCACCGCGAAAACCGTGTTGTGGAACGGCCCGATGGGCATTTTCGAGGACAAGCGTTTCGCCACCGGCACGAACGCCGTCGCGCAGGCCGTGGTGGATGCCACGCAGAAAAACGGCGCCGTCAGCATCATCGGCGGCGGCGACAGCGTGAAGGCCATCAACAAAGCCGGCCTCGGCAGCAAGGTAACGTTCATGAGCACCGGGGGCGGCGCGAGCTTGGAATTCCTCGAAGGTGCGGAGCTGCCCGGCGTGGCGGCGTTAAGCGACAAATAAATTTAACGCAAAGGCGCAAAGACCTGAAGACGCGAGGATGACTGAGAACGAAATCAGTAAGGTCATCGTGGACGCCGCGATTGAGGTGCATCGCGAGCTGGGTGGGCCGGGGTTGCTCGAAAGGGTTTACGAAGAAGCGCTGGTCGAGAAATTGACTCGGCGTGGATTGAAAGTCGAGCGGTAGTTGCAAGTGCCCATCAATTATAAAGGCAAGCAGCTTGCCAGTCCGTTGCGGCTCGACTTGAAAGTGAATGGACTGGTATTGGCGGATAACAAAGCGGTGACGGACTGGAATCCAATTTTCGAGGCGCAGATGCTCACCTATCTGAGGTTGACCCGCCTGAAACTTGGTCTGGTCATCAATTTGGGTGAGCGTTATGTGAAAAACGGAATTCACTGCATGGTGAATGGTCTGTAAAAACTTTGCGCCTTTTAACCTTTGAGCCTTTGCGTTAAAAAAGTGAATTATGAATAAAGAACGAAAACTGATCATTGCCGGCAACTGGAAGATGAACAAAACCGTCGCCGAGGCCCTGGCGCTCGTCGCCGACCTCAAACGCGACCTCGCGGGCGTGAAGGAAGTGGACATCGTCGTCTGCCCGCCCTACACCGCGTTGAGCGAAGTCTCCAAGGCCATCCTCGACTCGAACCTCCGCCTCGGCGCGCAGAACATGAGCGAGAACGGCGTCGGCGCCTTCACCGGTGAAATCGCCGCGCCCATGCTCAAGGAATTCTCCGTGCGCTACGTCATCCTCGGCCACAGCGAACGCCGCCAGTATCAGAAGGAATCCGACGCGCTCATCGCCAAGAAAGCGCTGGCCGTCCACGGCGCTTCCTTGAAGCCCATCGTCTGCGTCGGCGAAACGCTCGCCGAACGTGAAGGCGGCCTGATGGAGAAGGTTTTGGAAACGCAGGTGACCGGCAGCCTCGGCGGCTTGAGCAAGGAACAGATGGTGGAAACCGTCGTTGCCTACGAACCCGTCTGGGCCATCGGCACCGGCAAGACCGCGACCACCCAGCAGG
>JAFMIX010000081.1 GCA_017853785.1 Verrucomicrobiales bacterium | reverse complement strand
GCCGCGAGGGCCATTGCCCGGCGGGCGGGTTGCCGCTGCCGAGGCGCGCTTTGATGGCGTCCAGATCACGCTGGATTTGGGCGAGGTCGGCTTCATGTTTGGCGCGGCGGGCAGGCTCGGTCTTGTCTGGCGCGAGGGAGCGTATCTGGTCGGTCAAGCCTGCGCCGAGGCTCGCGTTCTGCCGGCGGAGTTCGGCGTTGAATTCATCCGGCGGCGGGTCGGTGTGCGGCCACCAAGGGCGTTGGTAATACGGGTCGGTCAAAAATATTGCACCATCGGGAGCGACCCAGACGTCGTTAGGCCCGTTCAGCTTCGCACCGGCATGGTTGGAGAGCAACACGGTGATTTTGCCATCCGGGGCGATGCTCCAAAGCGAGTTGGTTTCGTCAGCGCAGGCGATTAGTCGCCCGGCGGCATCGCAGGTGGGGCTTCAGTGAACTTGAAATCGCCGGCAAGCGGCTCCAGTTGCGCGCCGGGAGCGCGGACACTTTCAGCAGAAACGACAACCGGAACAGCGAGAGACAGGCAATCGAGAGCGAACAGTGGGAGCAATGTTTTCATGGTTTGTGCCGGGATGGTGCCGGTTGCGGATGAAATACCGCAGCAGCTAGCGGGAGTCAAACTGACGGCGGGACAAACTTACAAGCCGATGAAAAAAGTGCGCCACTGCAAGCGGCGCTTTTGGAAAAATGTTTCCGCGAATCAGCGGTGCTCCACCGGGGTCAACCGCAGCCTGGCACAGGCGGTTTCATCCCAGAGGCAGATCATCTCATGCAGTTTTTCCAGCCAGGGCAGGCAGCGGGTCTCGAGCGCGGTGGCCAGCTCCGCAGTGTCCTCCGCCCAGCAGGCGGCGTCGACGTCCTTGATGATGGCGGCGAGCTGCTGGAGCTGCCATTTGCGGAGCTGCTTGAGCGAGGTGCCGCGGCGGTCCAACCCGCAGGCGTCCTCGGGCAACAGGCTTAGGGTGAGCAGCGGCTCTTTGAGTTCGCGGGTCAGCTTCCACCAGAATTCGCGCGCGGCCGGAGCTTCGTTGATGAGCACCAGCGAGACTGCGGCAGTCACATCAGCGCGGGCGGCGGCGGTCTGCTGCCGGGCGGTCTTGAGCAGTTGCAGCGGCATATCGTTGAGTTCGATACTCTCGCCTTCGACGCGGGTGAAGTCGGTGGTGGCGGGTAGCTGCGCGAGGTCGGTGGGGTGACCATCCACGGTGAGCGCGCACAGGATGCGTTGGTGCTCAAGCGCGAGCGTCTCGAGGAACGACCGGATGGCAGGCAAGGAGCGGCGACCGGCGGGCAATTCGACCGGGAGGCCGTCAAGCATGAGGTGAATTTCCCGTTCGCTGAGGGAGGGGTCGGCAGGTTCAAAGTTCATACAGGGAGGGGAATCGCATGGGGCGTGCCTTTCCCCGATGTTCGGAAAAGAATTTACCAACAAGTTATTCACAGCCGGGAATCCGTGGAACCGGCGCAAAAGCCACAACGTCGTGGGGTCGCTTTTCCCGTTGGGGCAACCGGTGGCGCATTCCCGGATTAGGCCGAACCGCCGGGTGTCCATTAGCTGGACAGCGTGTGTGAAAATAGAATCAGCCGCGCCCCACCGCCAGCCGTTGGCGCACCCAAGCCCGCGCCGCCTCCGGTGTCTGTAATTCGTCCCCGAGCTGTAACTCGCGCAATTCGGTGAGCAGTGCCCCCATGGCGGGGCCGGGCGGACAGCCAAGCGCGATCAAATCGCCGCCGGTCAATAAAGGTGGCCGGATGGCAGGCTGATTTTTCAGTTCCTCAGCTTGCTGTTCCAGAAAGTCATAGACCTCCAGCCGCCGATGTGAGCCGAGGCAGTCCAGCCGGTGCAATGCGAGCTCCAGCGGAAACGTCTCGCGCAGGAGCAAGCGGCGCAGCGTGGCCTTGCGCATCTGCGGTGCGTCCTTGAACTGCATGTGATACCGCACGCAAGTGACGATCTCCTCGATCTGCTTGTTCGGAAACCGCAGCCGCGTGAGGATTGTCTCCGCCATGTCCGCGCCGATTTTTTCGTGTCCGTAGAAATGGATCTTGCCGGTAACCGTATCAAGTTCGGCGGTCACTGGCTTCGCGACATCGTGCAGCAACACCGCCCACGCAAGCGCCGGCGACGCATCTGCAGGCAGCTTTTCCAGCATGAGGCGGATGTGGTTGAACACGCTGCCTTCAGGATGGCAGTCGGGCGATTGCTCGCAGCTGAAGGTGGCGGCGATTTCGGGCAGCACTTCGGCGAGCAGTCCGCTTTTGTGCAACAACTCCAGCCCGCGCGCAGCGTGCGGCGGCGCGAAGAGCTTCAGCAATTCATCGCGCACACGCTCGGCGCTGATGGCTTGGATTTTCGGCGCGAGCCGCTGCACGGCGGCGAACGTCAGCGGCTCGATCTCGAAGCCGAGTTGCGCCGCGAAGCGCACAGCGCGCAGCATCCGCAGGTGGTCTTCGCCGAAGCGTTCTTCCGCCACGCCGATGGTGCGGATGACGCCGGTGCGCAAATCCCCCTCGCCGCCGACCCAGTCGTGGATTTTTTCCGTGACCGGGTCGTAGAAAAGTCCGTTCACTGTGAAGTCGCGGCGCAGCGCATCTGCGGGCGCATCGCCAAAGCTGATTTTTTCCGGGCGGCGGCCGTCCTGATAATCGGTCTCAGCCCGGAAAGTGGCGACTTGGAATTGGTGTCCGTCTGCGATGACGACCATGACCCCGAATTTTCTGCCGACGGCGCTGGTCTTGGGAAATAATTTTTCCACGGCGGCCGGCAGCGCGTTGGTGGCGATGTCAAAATCGCCGGGAGCGCGACCGAGCAAAGAATCCCGCACGCAGCCGCCGACGAAGAACGCAGCAAATCCGGCGTCCTGCAGAGTGCGGACGATGGCCGTGGCGGTTTCACGCATCATTCAGCCACTGATTGAACACGGATGAAACACGGATTGGGAAGCAGAATCAGTTTTCCATCCTGGTTTCATCCGCCGCTCAATCTTCGCCCCAGAGTTTTTTGATGTGGGCGACACCAGCCTTGAGGTCCGCGACGGTCATGTGCGGGTTGAATTCAAATACCTTCACGTGCTCGGGCTTCACGAAGGGTTTGAGCGCGGCGAAGTCGATCATGCCCGAGCCGGGTGCGCAATGGTCGCGGCCGGGGAATTGCACGTCGTGGATGTGGAAGCCAAATAGCTTGTCGCGCATGGATTCGAGATGCGCGGCGTGTTCGATGAAGCCAAGGTTGTCCTTGATCTGCGCATGGCCCGTGTCGTGCCAATAGGCGAGTGCCGGGCTGGGCAGGTCGCGGAACAGGGCCGGAAAATCGGGCTCGAGCGGCAATTCCTCGAGGGCCTCGCGGTTTTCGCAACCGAGCTTGAGGCCGCGCTGCTCGGCCTCCGGCAGGATTTGGCGGAGCGAGTCGTAGAGGCGGGCGATGGCCTTGACCTTGCGGCGCTCGCGTTTTTCAATGAGTTCGTCGCAGAGGTTTTCGTATTTGGGAGATTCGCCCTCGTCGCGCTCGAGCATCTCGAGGAGCTTGTCCGTGTATTCCCGCATCTCGATGCTGCCGAGGTGGAGGACGAGGACGGGGGCTTTGACGCGGGCGGCGAACTCGATGGTCTTGAAGGTGTAGCGCAGGGCGAGTTCGCGCTCACGGTCACTTTCGGCGGTGAACTTGTAGAGGTTCGGCGCGGAAAAATTGACTCCCATCGGCAGCGGACAGAAGTTGTGCAGGCTGGAAAATTTCATCTCGCCGGCGTCGTAGGCGTCCATGATGCCGGGGAGCAGGCTGATACGCGTGCCGTGGCTCAGCTCGGCGTATTCAAAACCGAGGTCGCGGATCTCGCGCAGCATTTCCCGGCCGTCCGTGTGGCGGTGGGAATTCCAACAGGTGGAGAGTGAATACATAAAAAAGCCGGGCGCAGCGAACCGTTCACCGCGCCCGGCAGGATGGTTCAGATGATTACAGATCCGCGTAACGGGCGCTCAACATCGCCGAGAAACGCGCCACTTTCATCTTGCGGCGTTTGCGTTCGCTGGGCTTTTCGAAAGTCCGCTTGGCGCGCACAGTCTTGAGCGTTCCTTCGCGGTCAATCTTCTTCTTGAGGCGGCGCAGGGCTTTTTCCACAGGCTCGCCTTTTTTCAGTTTGATTTCTGTCAAATTAAGTCACTTCCTCTCGGCGACTCGGAATCCAGCCGGACCAAGCCCGACTGGTTCAATAGAGTCGAGTAATCAGGGTATTTTCGCCCACCGCCGGTGTCAATCGGCAAAACCCGCAGGATGGGTTGTCAAATTCCACTCCAACCGCATCGCCCCGCCCCCGCAAACCTGCTTGCACCGCCGGCGCGATTGGCGCATCGTCTGGCATGGTTTTGCCCCAGCAACCCGTCACTCTGACCGCCGAACAGATTGCGGATTTGAACACCAAACTCTCGACGCTGCGCCATGACATCAACAACACCCTGCTGTTGATCATGGCCTCTGCCGAATTGGTGCGCTACAAGCCCGATACTGCGGAGCAAATGATGTCCACCCTGCTGGATCAACCCCCGAAAATCACCGACAAAATGACCCAATTCTCCAAAGAATTTGAGCAATTGTTCGGCATCACCCGGCCGTGACACGCGCGCCGGAGATTGCCGCCCGCTGCGCCACCTCTCCCCTCTTATGAGCCACCAACTGATTCCCCTCCGCCACATCGCCGCCTGCCTGCTCGCGGCCGGATGCCTGCCGCTCCTCGCCAGCACGAACATCCTGCCGCCGCTACCCCCCGCCAACGGCACCAACTACACCCTCGCCGCCGAACGCCGCGCCCGCATCGAAGCCTGGCGCGCCGAACGCGGTGGCACCAACCGCACCGCCATCGCCACACCCCCGGAAAACACCCGCCACCTCCCCGCCGCCGCGCGCCGCGCCCACCTCCGCGCCAAGCTGGATGAATTGCGCGCAAAAAAACTGGCCGGCCAGCTCACCACCTCTGAGCAACGCCAACTCCGCCAACTCGAAGCGCTTCCCCCCGGCGACCTGACGTCCACCAACACCTCGGCAGTTACCAACACCCCGCCGCCAGTCGCGGAAAAACGGCAGCCCTGAAATATTCAGGGCTGCCGCCTCGTGACTCCCATGGCACCTTCCGACGCTGAACGCATCGCCGCCGTCCTCAAGGGCGACGCCGCCAGCTTCGAGCCGCTCATCACCAAGTATTCCCCCCGCGTCTTTGCCACTGCCCGGCGCTACGCCCGCCGCGAAAGTGAAGTCGAAGACATCGTTCAAGAAGTCTGGCTCAAATCCTACCAGAAACTCTCCAGCTTCCGCGGCGAAGCCCCTTTTGAACACTGGCTCATGCGCCTCGCCGTCCGCACCTGTTACGATTTTCTGCGCGGCCACCAGCGCAACCGCGAGACCGCCTTCACCGAACTCACCGCCCCCGAGACCGAATGGCTGGACCGCTTCGTCACCGCCCCCTCCAGCGCCACCGAAGACGCCGCCGGAGCCAAACTACTCATCGACCGCATCCTGGAAAAACTTTCCCCCGCCAATCGCCTCATCATCACCCTGCTCGAAATCGAAGACCGTTCCGTCAAGGAAATCGCCCAAATCACCGGCTGGTCCATTCCACTGGTGAAAGTTCGCGCCTTCCGCGCCCGCGCCGAAATGCGCAAACAACTCGCCAAAATCACCAAAGATAAGTATCTGTAACCCCGCTCCGCCGGAAGGCGTCCAACCTATTGCCGTGAAGATGAATTTGAACCAACTCAACCAGAAACTGATCGCCGCCGCCCGGCACCAGCCGCCCAGCGACCGCGTCCCCTACGCTTTCGAGAAGCGCATCATGGCGCACCTCGCCACCTGCCCCGTGCCTGATCTCCTCACCCTATGGGGTCAAGCCCTGAGCCGGGCCGCCTTTTCCTATGCCGCCGTCATGCTGCTCATCGGCGCGAGCGCGTTTTATCTCACCTCAGAAACCCCCGCTGGCAACCCCGCCACCGGCTCCGAACTCTCCCAGGATTTGCAAGACACCCTCCTGGCCGCCGTAGACCTGGCTGACCAGACCGAACCACTCGAACCCACCGAGCAGATCGAGGAGCTCTAGTGAACTTCTGGAAGGTCATCCTTTCCACTCTGGCTATTTTCACCGCCGGCATCTTCACCGGCGCGACCGTGAACAGCATCGGCCACCGCAGCATTGACCGGAGCCACCGCTTTCCCTTCCGCAACGCCCCCGCCAAACCCGTGCCCGCCGGCACCAACTCCGAACCTTCCCGGCTGACCTTGCCGTATGTTTCCCGGCCCCCGGGCAAAAACCAAGGCAGGGATTTCATGGAACGGCTCGACCGCGAACTCAAACTCACACCCCAGCAACATCTGGCGCTTATGACCATTCTGGAGGAAAGCCAGAAAAGGTCCAAGGCCATCTGGGACAAAATCTCCCCCGAACTGCGCGAGGAGATGAAAACCTCCCGCGAGAAAATGCGTGAGGTTTTCACCCCCGAACAACTTGAGCGCTTCGATGAACTCATGAAGCCCAAGCCCGGCAAGCCGCCCGGCTTCAGCACGCAACAGCAGCGTGCGCCCGAACCCGCTCCGGCTAATCCTTGACGCGCCTTCAAGCAAGCAGAACGCTCGCTTGAGCCTTCTGCACCACCGCCGTCACCTGAGGCGGAAACGCTTCTTGACCAGAAACAAGTCGTAAATAGAGCGCCCCACCAACACTTAGATCAGCCAGAGTGTGTCCTCTGCTCAGATGTCAGGCAAAAATGACCGGCCAGATTTTCAGATTCGGTTCGCCAGTAAACACACCATCAACAAATGAATATCCTCAGTTCCAAATCGGCGGTCGCTATTGTGATTCCAGTCTTCAACGCGGCGACATTTTTGTGACTATTCAGCAACAATATAGATTCGTGTCCAGCACCGGCGATCAACGCCCTCAATCCAAAAATTTGCAAGCCCCATAAATTTGGAAGTGAAAGAATCTGCCGCGCGGCGCACCCACAAGAAGGGTTGAAACCTGCCGCGCCCTGCGCCATCGTCTGCCCATGTCTGATCATACCATGACGTTCCGCCTGGGTGAGGGCCGCAAAGCCGTCGCGCCCTGCACCATTGTCATCTTCGGCGCCAGCGGCGACCTCACCGTCCGCAAACTCATCCCCGCGCTCTACCATCTCTTCAAGGACAAGCAGATGCCCCCCAGCTTCCGCGTCGTCGGCTTCGCCCGCCGCGAGAAGACCGACGCCTCCTGGCGCGCGGAACTCCGCGCCGGCCTCGACCAATTCTCCCGCACCAAGCCCGTGGATGAAGCCGTCTGGGCCGCCTTTTCCGCCAACCTCCACTATTGCATGGGCGACCTCACCGACACCGCCGCCTACGCCCGGCTTGAAGCCCTCCTCACCTCCTTCGGCAGCGGGCCATTGCGCGAGAACCTCCTCTTCTACCTCGCCATCTCCCCCAGCCAGTTCGGCATCGTCGCCGAAAACGTCCACCGCGCCGGCCTCCTGCATCAGGACGGCACCGCCTGGCAACGCCTCGTCGTCGAGAAACCCTTCGGCCACGACCTCGCCTCCGCCCACACCCTCAACAGCGAACTCACCCGCTTTGCTACCGAACAACAGGTCTTCCGCATTGACCATTACCTCGGCAAGGAAACCGTGCAGAACATCCTCATGTTCCGCTTCTCCAACGCCATCTTCGAACGCCTCTGGAACCGCGACTCCATCGACCACGTCCAGATCACCGTCAGCGAGAAACTCGGCGTCGGCGACCGCGGCGGCTACTACGAGGAAGCCGGCGCCATCCGCGACATGCTCCAGAACCATATCCTCCAAGTCCTCGCCCTCGTCGCCATGGAACCCCCCGTCTCCCTCGAAGCCGAAGACGTGCGCGACGAAAAAGTGAAACTCCTCAAATCCATCCGCCCCCTCACCCCCGAAGACGTCGCCAAGCAAGTCGTCCGCGGCCAATACTTCGCCGGCACCGTCGCCGGCCAACCCCGCCCCGGCTACCGCCAGGAAATCAAAGTCAAACCCGACTCCAACGTCGAAACCTACGTCGCCGCCAAACTCTACATCGACAACTGGCGCTGGAGCGGCGTCCCCTTCTACCTCCGCACCGGCAAGAACCTCCCCCTCAGCGCCAGCGAAGTCCGCATCCAATTCCGCCGCACCCCCAACGTCCTCTTCGCCGCCCAATGCGGCGACAAACTCGACCCCAACGCCCTCACCCTCCGCCTCCAGCCCAACGAAGGCATCTCCCTCCGCTTCAACGGCAAAGTCCCCGGCACCAGCCTCGCCGTCCGCCCCGTGCGCATGCACTTCAGCTACGACAGCGAATTCGGCGCCTACACCCCCGAAGCCTACGAACGCCTCCTCCTCGAAGCCATGGCCGGCGACGCCACCCTCTTCATCCGCCGCGACGAAGTCGAGACCGCGTGGAGCATCGTGGATTCCATCCGCGCCGGCTGGGAAGGCAAGCCCTTGACCAACCACGAATTCTACGCCGCCGGCACGTGGGGGCCGATCGCCGCCGAAGACCTCCTCGCCCAGAGCGGCCACGCCTGGCGCGACCCCCAGCCCATCACCTGAACCGGCGAATCCG
>JAFMIX010000080.1 GCA_017853785.1 Verrucomicrobiales bacterium | reverse complement strand
GACGCTCGTGCCTGACGCTTACCAAATTTACTACGGCCTCGGTGAAATTGCCTGGCGGCAAAAAGACACACTCAACGCCATCGCCAACTACGAACTGTACCTCGCCAAAGCCCCGCCCGAAACCGACGAAGCCCATCTCATTCGCTCCCGGCTCAAGGAACTCAAAGGCAAATAGCCTTCAGCCATGCGCGTGACCCACGTCATCACCCGGCTCATCGTCGGCGGCGCGCAGGAAAACACCATCGCCTCCGTCCTCGGACTCCGCCAGCAGGCCGGTCTCGAAGTGGATTTGATTTCCGGTCCGACTTATGGGCCGGAAGGATCGTTAGAAGCGAGCGTCCGCCAGATTCCCGGCCTGCTCACCCTCGTGCCCGAACTTATCCGCGCCGTGCACCCGCTGAAGGATTTCATCGCGCTGCGCAAACTCGAAAAGATCTTCCGCGCGCGCAAACCGGATGTCGTCCACACCCACAGCGGCAAAGCCGGTGTCCTCGGGCGACTCGCCGCCGCCCGGGCTGGCGTGCCCGCCATCGTCCATACCATCCACGGTCCGTCCTTCGGTGATTTCCAAGGCGCGCTCGCCAACGCCGTCTTCACCGCCGCCGAACGCCGAGCCGCGCGCGTCACCACCCACTTCGTGACCGTCGCGAACGCCATGCGCGATCAATACCTCGCCGCCGGCATCGGTCGCCCCGCACAATACACCCGCATCTTCAGCGGCTTCCCCCTTGCGCCCTTCCTCGCCGCCACCAACGACCCCGCACTCCGCGCGCGTTTGGGCCTAGCGCCCGAGGATATCGTCGTCGGCAAGATCGCGCGGCTGTTCGAGCTGAAGGGTCACGCCGACCTCTTCGCCGCCGCTCCCGAGTTGGTGCGGCGGCAGCCGCGACTCAAGTTCCTCCTCGTCGGCGACGGCAAGTGGCGGAGCCGATTTGAAAATCTGGCCCGCGCGCTGCGGCTGGAAAACCATTTCGTCTTCACCGGCCTTGTGCCGCCGGCGGAAATCCCCGCGCTCACCGGCATCATGGATGTGCTCGTCCACCTCTCGCGCCGCGAAGGCCTGGCCCGCGCGCTCCCGCAAGCCCTCGCCGCCGGCAAGCCCGTCATCGCCTACGACTGCGATGGCGCGAAAGAGATTTGCCGCGAGGACGAAACCGGCTTCCTGATTCCGCCCGGCGACCACGAGCAACTCATCAACCGGATTCTGCTGCTGGCGGAGAACCCTGCGTTACGCCAGCGACTCGGCCACCACGGTCAGGAATTTGTCCGCGAGAATTTTGCGGTCGAACGGATGGTGGACGAACTGCACGCGCTCTACCTGCGGCTGGCCCGTTGAGCCTTGACGCAAGAACGAATCACCTAGGGGGCAACACCGATTGCACAAGTTCCCAGACCTGCGCCCCGACTTCATCCGCCGTGCCCGAGGCTTCCAGCACGCGGACGCGTTGTGGCTCAGCGGCGGCGACCGCCTCAAATCCCCGAGCCGCGCGCGCGAAAAATTGCTGGTCGGCCACCTCGATGCGGTCGCGGATGAACGGCAGCTTCGCCTGTCTTGAAGCGAGCCGGGCCGCGCTCACTTCCGGCGAAACTTTCAGGTAAATCGTCAGGTGCGGGCGCGTATCGCCGACGGCAAAATCGATCACTTTCTGCACTAGTCCAAGATCCAGACCGCGGCCGTATCCTTGATATGCCGTGGTGGAATCGTAGAAGCGATCGCTCAAGATGATTTCTCCGGCAGCAAGTGCTGGCCGGATGATTTCCCGCACGAGTTGGGCGCGGCTGGCATTCATCAGCAGCAACTCGGTCTCAGGAGTCATCGCGTGGTTGGAGGGGCTGTGCTTGAGCGTGTGCCGGATTTCTTCGCCGATGGGAGTCGTGCCCGGTTCGCGCAGGACCCGCGTGCACCAGCCAGCTTCGCCCAGCCGTGCGGCCAGGCGGCCGATCTGGGTCGTCTTGCCACTGCCCTCAGTGCCTTCAAATGTGATGAATCGGCCGCTCATGTCCCGGAATCAATGCGCGGGAACAACGGCGTTTGTTTTCGGCTGCGCTGAAATGGTCTGGGTCAGATGCTCCACCAGCGAATCGATCTGTTCCTCGGATAAAGGTCCGCCTTGCGCTTTCTGGAACGCCGGCATGAGCGAGCCTGGCTTGCCGCCGGTGATCCAAGCGCGCCAGTGATCACGGCTGGTGGGGTGCGGCAGATTCTTGAGGTCGGGCACCATCGAAGCGCGATGCGTCGCCTCATGACAGACGCCGCAGACGGCATTGTAAAGCTCCGCGCCTTTCTTGCCTTCGCCGGGCGTGACGTGGCAGGAGACACAACTGCCCTTGAATACCGCCTGCCGATCCGCCGCCGCGAGTTGCTGATTCGCAGAACGCTCCATTTGCGGGTCGGGAATCGTCACTTGGAACTGCAACATCTTGTTGCCAGCGGTGGAGTTCACGGTGATGGTCTTGATTACCGTGCCAGTCTTGCCTGCGAGGTTCATGTTAACGCCAATCTTTCCGTTGTCGCCGGGCTCGACGGTCCACGGCATCGGCGGCAACTGCGCGGTGGTGCAGCCGCAGGAAGTCACCACGGAATTGATCACCACCGGAGCGGGTGAAGTATTGGTCAAATAATAGACCGTGGCCACCAGCAACTCGCCCGCTTTTGCCGCATACGTCTTCACATCCGATTCCCAAGTCAAAACTCCCGGTGCGGCGGGCTCGACGGGCGCGGGAGGTGGTGGTGGCGGCGTGTTTGTCCCCACGCCAATGACTGGCGGCGGATTGGTCGGAGCCGGCGACCCCGGCGGGTGCTTCTTGGAAAACAATCCGGCAGAACTGACTTCGCCTCTGCTCAACACCAGGAGCAGACTTAGCCCGGCAATTTTTAATAATCCGATATTCACAGCCTGCAAATTAGGAGCAGCGTGCAAATTTGGCGAGGAAAAATGCCGCGCTCACAACCGCTTCAGCCGCGGCCCTTTGGGGGTGTCTTCGATGACCCAGCCTAGGGCTTTCAACTCGTCGCGGATGGCATCGCTGCGCTTGAAGTCCTTCGCCTGTTTGGCGGTCGCCCGCGCCGCAGCCAATGCCTGGATGGCCGCCGGAATCTCCGCCTCGGCCTTGCCGCCGATGCCGAGCACGGAATCCACCTGCTCCCACGCTGCCAGTGCGGTGGCGGCTCCGCCGGCCGAAAGTGAATTATCCGCCAGCGCCTTGTTCGTTTCCCGCACCCAATCGAATACCGCCGCCCACGCGCCGGAGATGTTCACGTCGTCCTCCAAAGCGGCGGTGAAGCGTGTGACCAAGTTGGCAGAGCCGGCCGGCGGAGCGGCTTGAACGCTCGGCCGCGCCGCGCTGCCAGCAGCCTCCCGCAACTTACCCACGCACTCATCAATCCGCGCCAGCGACGTCCGCGCTCCAGCCAAACCGTCCAAGGTGAAATTGAAAGTTTCGCGGTAATGCGCGCTCAACAAAAGAAACCGCACTTCGCGCCCCGTGAACCCCTTTGTCATCAGGTCCCGCAGCGTGAAATAATTTCCCAGGGACTTGCTCATCTTTTTGCCTTCCACCAGCAGATGCGCGCCGTGCAGCCAGTGCTTCACGAACGGCCGCCCGGTTGCGCCTTCGCTCTGGGCGATCTCGTCCTCGTGATGTGGAAATTTCAGATCCTCGCCCCCGAGGTGCAGGTCGAAGGTCTCGCCGAGGGCCTTGATGCTCATGGCGCTGCACTCGATGTGCCAACCCGGACGCCCCTCCCCGAACGGACTCGACCAGAACACCGCGCCATCGTCCGGCACGCGGGCCTTCCAGAGGGCGAAGTCCGCCAAGGATTCTTTTTCGTATTCGTCGGAAGCGACGCGGTCACCGGCGCGCATTTCATCGAGATTCAACTTAAGCAATTGCCCGTAGGTGCAGCCGCAGCCGCGATATTTCTCGATGGAAAAATACACCGAGCCGTCCGCCGCCTTGTAGGCAACGCCCCGCGCGACGAGCTTTTCGATGAGCGCGATGATTTCGGCGATGTGCTCCGTGGCGCGCGGCTTCTGGTGCGGTTCGCGGCAGCCGAGCGCCTTCAAGTCGTCCAGAAAGGCCGCCTCAAACTTGCCCGTGAACTCGCGCAATGTGCACTGCTGCTCGCGGACGCGCTTGATGATCTTATCCTCGACGTCCGTGATGTTCATGACGTGCTGCACCGCGTAGCCGGAGAATTCCAGCGTGCGGCGGACGAGGTCGGCGAAGACGAACGTGCGCCAGTTACCGATGTGCGCGAAGTCATAGACCGTCGGCCCGCAGCAATACATCCCTACGCGATTGCCCTCAAGGGGTTGGAACTCCTGCACGGAGCGGGTCAGCGTATTGAATAATTTCAAAGCCATATCAAATCGGCGCGAAGCTTATTCCAACCCGGTGAAAATGGACAGGATTTTGCAAATCGCCCACGGCGTTCACAACCTCCCGGCAATCAGCTGCTCCAACTTGATTGTGTCCCCCGCAAAAGCGCGGATGCCTTCGGCCAGCTTCTCGGTGGCCATGGCGTTCTCGTTCATCAGCCAGCGGAAGTTTTTCTCCGAGACGTCCAGCTTGGCGATGTTGCTTTGCCGCGCGCTTTCCGGACTTAACTTCCGCGCCAGCGGCGCGGTGCTGGCCTTGAGTTCGGCGAGCAGTTGCGGGCTGATGGTGAGCAGGTCGCACCCGGCAAGCTCCTGGATCTCGCCCACATTGCGGAAGCTCGCGCCCATCACTTCGGTGGCATACCCGAACTTTTTGTAATACGCGTAGATTTCCCGCACGGAAACCACGCCGGGGTCTTCCGCCGCCGCGTAATCCTTGCCGGTGGATTTTTTATACCAATCAAGAATGCGCCCAACGAAGGGCGAGATAAGCTTCGCCTTAGCCTCCGCACAGGCAACCGCCTGCACGAGCGAAAACAACAGCGTCAGGTTGCAGTTGATGCCCTCGCGCTGCAACAACTCCGCCGCGCGCACGCCTTCCCACGTGGTCGCGATCTTGATGAGGACGCGGTCGCGGGAAATGCCCTGCTTTTCGTAAAGGGCGATGAGCAACCGCCCTTGCGCCACGATCGCTTCAGTGTCGAACGCCACGCGGGCGTCGGTCTCGGTGGAAACGCGACCCGGAACAACCTTGAGAATCTCCAGCCCGAAGGCCACGAGCACGTCGTTGAGGATGGCATCCATCTGCGCGCGCCCGCTAAGGCCGGATTTGCGATGGGCGGCCCCAGCGCGCTCGACGATGGCCCGATACTCCGGCATCTGCGCCGCCTTGAGGATGAGCGAGGGATTCGTGGTCGCATCGCGCGGCGCGAACTGCTTGAGCGACGCGAAATCGCCCGTGTCCGCGACAACGATGGTGAATTGCCTGAGTTGGTCCAATTGAGTGCTCATCCGATTAGGAAACAAATTGACTCCTTGCCCCCGAAAAGGCAATCCGCCTTTCCGACCAGCTTGCTTGCCAGCACTGGAATAAACTGGAGCGAGTTTTCCCAAGCGCGCTCCCCTGCCAACCCTCTGGCCGCCAGGTCGCGCGGAATTTTTTGGACGATAAACTGCGAGCCAAAAATCCAGGAAACGCCGTAACGATTTTGTTCAACAGAAACCGGGTGTGACTCAAAGCCTTTCTTTGCAGCAGTTTGAGAGAAACGCCAGCAGCGTGGCTACGAGGACGAACACGGCAGAACTGAGCACCACAAACCAGCTCGGAATGAGGTCGCCCACGGCAAAGCGGTCAAAAAATTCGCGTCCTGAGCCGGGGCTCGCGGGATGGATGAAGATTTTGGTGAGCCAGACTGCCGTGATGAAATAGACAAGAATGAGATAATTGCGCCGCAACCGGAGGCGCGCGGCGGCGGCCCAACTTATCGTCTCGCTGGGCTGCGCCAGATCCCGGCTCAACTTTTCCCGCCACGCGGCGGCCACGCCGTTCCCTAGCATGCCGCGAAAGTATCCTTCTTCCAGCAGATGCAGCCGCCAGGCGGAATGATGGACGTGTTGATACCGTCGGGCCTCCAAGAGCAGACACATGGCGATGATGGCCAACCCTAGCAGCAGCACATAATGGGGCGTCATCATCGAACCCAGCGTGAACGTGGTCATGCCCGTGGTCAGGAGGATGGCCCAGTTCGAAGTCGTATCCAACCGCACGTGCCAGACCGTGAGCCGGTTCATTTCGCCCCGGTACAAGTGGGTCATGGCGGTGTGAAAGTCCGGCGCGGAAACCTCATCGGGCGCGCCATCAGTAGCAGGTTTGGTGTTCATAAAAACCTTTCACAGCATTGCTTGCACTCCAAGTTTGTTATCCGCCTGCACGCACCCGTTGTCAAATGCGTAATGAGTCCGCCCGAAAGGACATGTGATGCATCCGGGCATCAGGAAAATTTTCTGGCAACCAAATTTTTTTGCTTTGTCAGTCTGGAAGCGCAATGCGCCGCCATGCGCCCAACTGATTTGCCCGCAGCCCTCGCCGAGGTGCGCGCCATTTACGTCGAGCTGGCGGCGCGACCACTATCCCGCTCCTGCCTCGCGCGCACGGAGTGCTGCCAGTTCCGCCTCACCGGCCTGACGCCGCAACTCACCCGAGGCGAGGCGCTGGTCGCAGCACCAGGGGTTCGCGCTACCGGCCGCAAGCAACTGCCCGCCGCCGCGCCCGGCGTCTGCCCCTTGCCCATCGCGAATCCGGCCGGTGTCTGATCTGCGCTGACCGTCCGTTTGGCTGCCGCACGCATTTCTGTGACGCCGCCGGTGGGCCCTTCCCGCGCAAGCAAGTGCTCGATCTCATCCGCCGGCTGGAGGGGGTGGATTGCCGGCTCGGCGGGGACGGACCGCGCAAAATCGAAGCCGCCCTCACCGAGGCTTTGGCCGCGCGGCGGTGACACCGCTGCGCCAATCACCGGAGCTTCAATCGCCGTAGTTGAATGGGTCGGATAACTTCACATCCGTCGCCAGATTCGGGTCGGTGAGCGTCTTGAGGAAGGCGACCAACGCAGCTTTTTGCTCTGCGGTCAGATTCAACCGCAACACCGCCCCGGGCGGCTGGCCCGGGCCTGTTGGCACGCGCAGCGGCGGCGGGAGATTCGGATTGTCCACTACCCCGGAATCGTAGAACTCCACGACCTGCTCGAGGGTGGCGAACCGGCCATCGTGCATATACGGCGCGGTCAATTCGATGTTCCGGAGCGACGGCACTTTGAATTTTCCATCGTCCGCTGCCACCCCGGTCACGCCGCCCAATCCGCGGTCCACGAAGGGAAATTCCACCCCGTTGTTGTTGATCGCCTGGCCGGGCACAAAATTATCCGTGCCGTGGCAGGCCACACAGGTTGCGCGTGGGTTGCCCACTTGGCCGAGGAAAATTTGCCGGCCGAAATTTTCCTGCGGAGTGAAGTTGGCAAAATTATTCGTCAGACCGGCGTCGTATTTCGAGCGCACCGAGACGATGGACCGGACGAATTGCGCCAGCGCCCGGGAAATCCGGCTCGTGTCCACCGCGGGCGAGCCGAATGCCTGGGCAAAAAGATTGGTATAGAACGGTTCGGCGGCCAACCGGTTGGTCAGTGCGGTCAGCGTCATGCCCATCTCGCTGGGATTTTGGATCGGCATCAACACTTGCTCCTCCAGCGTACTGGCGCGCTCGTCCCAGAAGAAATGCCGCCGTTGATACCATCGGGCGTTGCTGAGCCCCATCGCATTGCGTGAACCGACGCTGCCGTCAAAACCCACGCTGACCCGCCGGGGGTCGGTGAAGCCGTGCGCCTGCTGATGGCACGCCGCGCAGGAAAGCGTCTGGTTCGTCGAAAGCCGTTTGTCGTAGAACAGCACCCGACCCAACGTCGCGCCCGCATCGGTGATCATGTTGTTCAACGGCGTATTGTCCTGCGCCTGGATGGGGTTCACCAGAAATGCCGCCGGGAGCGCGGGAGCGGCGTAGTTGAAAAGTGTGCCCGGCAGCCGCAACGCGTTGGTCGTCGTGTTGCTGATGGTCTGCCGGGTGGAATCGTAAAATGTGCGGTAGAAAACCTTCCCGCCCGGCGGCAGCGGATAGTTGCGGTTGAACGCGCCGTTGAAGACTTTGACCAGTTCCACGTCCGACCAACTCCTCAAATCGCTGGAACTTTGAATGACCCACGCCTGGTTGCCGGGATTATCAATGTTCAGCCGCGCCGCGCCGGCGTTGGTCACCGTCAGATTCAAGACCGCATTGGGTATCACGGTTGGTAAAGTGGCCGCCACCGCAGAAAAACCCGCCACCAGAATGAAAGCCCCGCTGCCCGCCAATTTTCGGAAGTGGTTTGTTTTCATGGCCGCAGCATGCCCGAGCGAACCTTAAGCGAACGTGAAGCCCGGCCCGGCCACGCAAATTTGGATTGCCTGTTGGCGTGAGAATGCCGACGCTGCGACCGCCGTCACGGTCCGGCACGATTGATGACTCGTTTCCTCCAATCTCTGTTCACGCGCAGCTTTTCCTCCGGCGAGCGCGCCGCCTTTCACCCGCTGCTCGTAGAGTTCCGCATCTCCCAACACCATCGCCGTGGCCTCCGCCAAGTCCGCCGGATGTCCTGGACGCGGCCTGAACGAATCAACCTGGG
>JAFMIX010000079.1 GCA_017853785.1 Verrucomicrobiales bacterium | reverse complement strand
TTCTACGTCGCCGTCACGCGCGCGATGCAGACGTTGACCATCAGCCATTGCGCCACGCGCAAAAAATACGGTCAGGCCCTGCCCTGCCATCCCTCGCCCTTCCTGAACGAACTCCCGCCCGACCTCGTCGAGGACGCGGAGGAGAAAGCCAAGCAACCCGTCACGCCCGCTTCGAGCAGAGATATGTTCGCCGCCATGCGTGCGGCCATCGGGTGAGAGCCGATCGTTGCGCAGCCGCGCGAAACAACTGGCCGCGCCGGCGACTACAGCGCCGCCAGCACCTCCGCCGCGTGTTCCTCGGGCTTCACGGTGGGCCAGATTTTCTTGATCCGCCCGTCGCCGCCGATGAGAAACGTCACCCGGTGCACGCCCAGATATTTCCGACCCATGAAAGTCTTCTCACCCCACACGCCGTAGGCTTGGACGATTTCCTTCGCGTCGTCGGCGAGCAACAAGAACGGCAGTTTGAATTTTGCCACGAACTTGTCGTGGGACTTCACCGCGTCCGGGCTGACGCCGAGCACCACCGCGCCGCGTTTTTTGAAATCGGCGAAGTGGTCGCGGAACGCGCACGCCTCCTTGGTGCAACCGGGCGTGTCATCCTTCGGATAAAAATACAGGATGACGTTCTTGCCGCGATAGTCCGCCAGCGAGATCCGCCCGCCGCCGTTCGTCGCCACGGTAAAGCCGGGTGCGACATCACCTGCCTTCAGTTTCAGTTCGAGTGTTTTGGCCATAAATCATTTCTTTTCCGTCGGCAGGCTGGCGGGGTGCGCGCCCAATTGCCGCGCGCCGTCCCAGACGTAGAAAAATCCCGAGACGCCGGTGAAGACTGCCGCGCCAAAGGTCCAGACCTCCAGCCACAAAGCGTCCCATTTGAGCAACGCCCACAGCACCGTCGTCATCTGCAACACCGTGGCGACTTTGCCGGTGAGATGCGGGCGCACCTTGACTTTGCCGACAGTGAACTGGATCACCCCCAGACCGGCCAGGATGATGAGGTCGCGCCCGATGATGGTGCCGCCGAGCCACAACGGAAGCTGTTCCAGATGCGGTCTGTGGTCGAAGCTTAACAGCACGATGCCCGATACGAGCAGCAGCTTGTCCGCGAGCGGATCCAGGTAGGTGCCGAGTTCGCTCCATTGATTGTAGCGCCGCGCGATGTAGCCATCCACGCCGTCGCAGATGGCCGCCACGGCGAAGCACAACAACGCCGCAAAGCGATAAGCTTCGTTGCCGGTGCGGACGTAGTAAAGCACCTCCACCACGAAGAACGGGATGAGCAGCATCCGCAGGATGGTGACTTTGTTGGCGGTGGTCATGGCGTTATTTGGCGGTGCCCCAACGACGATGCAACATCCGTTCAAACGGTGAAAACAGAATTTTATCCGTGAGCAGACCAATGCCCACAATCACGATCATGATGCCGACCACGGCATCCATGGCGTTCAACTCGCGGCCGTAATGCAGCAGGTTGCCGAGGCCGAAGCCGGTGAGGATGGTGATGTAGATCTCCGCCGCCATCAGTGAGCGCCAAGCGAACGCCCAGCCCTGCTTCATCCCGCTCACCACGAACGGCAGCGACGCCGGCAGGATGACTTTGAACCAGGTGTGGAAGCCGCGCGATCCCATCGTCTGCGCGGCCCGGACGTACAGTAGCGGCACATTGCGCACGCCGGCATCTGTCGCCAGCAGCACGCTCCAAAGCGAGCCCATGACCACAATGAAGAACATCGCCGACTCCGTCTGCCCGAACCACAGCAACGCCAGCGGCGCCCAGCACACACTCGGCAGCGTCTGCAACCCGAGCGCGAGCACGCCGAGCGTGTCGTGCACGAACTTGAACCGGGCCGTGAGCAACCCCAACGGCAGCGCGAGCACCAGCCCGGCGAAATAGCCGAGCAGGAGCCGTTTCAGCGTCACGCCGGTAGCGCTCAGGAGGCTGCCATCCCGCAGGACATCCCAGAAATATTTTGCCACATCCAGCGGCGCGGGAACGAGCACGTGCGACCAGATGCCGTAATGCACCAGTTCCTGCCAGATCACCAGCAGCACCAGAAACGTGAGCAGCGTTGTCAGCGAGCGTTTCATTCGGCGACTTCAGCAAGTTCAGAACTCAAGTGACTCTTCAACGCGCGGGTGATCTTGGTGGAATGCTCGGCGAGCGCGACGCTGTTGATGTCGCGCGGGCGAGGGAGGCCGATCTCGAATTGCTCCCGGATGCGCCCCGGGTTCGCGGAGAAGAGCACCACGCGGTCGCCGAGGCAGACAGCCTCGCGGACGTTGTGGGTGACGAAGATGATGGTCTTGCGGCGTTCGGCCCGGATGCGCTGGATGTCGCCGTAGAGCTGCTCACGGGTGAGCGCGTCCAGCGCGGCGAACGGCTCGTCCATGAGCAGCACGCGCGGGTTGGGCGCGAGGGCGCGGGCGAGCGCCACGCGCTGCTTCATGCCGCCGGAAAGTTCGTGGACGTGCATGGCCTCAAATTTCTCCAGCCCCACGAGCTTGAGGTGAAACCGCGCCACCTCGCGCCGCTCAGCGTTGGTCAGCGCGGGCTTCAGTTTCAGGCTGAACATCACGTTGCCCAGCACATCCAACCACGGGTAGAGCGCGGATTCCTGGAACATCACCATGCGGTCGCTGCCCGGTCCGCTGATGGGTTTGCCGTCCGCCGTCACGCGCCCGATGTCCGGCTGGTCCAGCCCGGCGATGATGTTTAGCAGGGTGGATTTGCCGCAACCGCTCGGCCCGACGAGACAGACAAACTCGCCCTCACGGACGTCGAGGCTCACGCGGTCAAGCGCGTGAACCTGACTCCGTTCAGTCTGGAAGCGCTTTGACACATTCTCCACGGTCAACTTCGGCGGTGCGCTCGCGGGCGTTGGCGGGGTGGCATTCATCAGGGAATAAGCGGCAGCTTCTTTTCCGCCAGAACTTCGTTCAACAATTTCAGATCGTAAAGCCGCCCCAGTTCCGGCGGCTGCCGGAGGAATCCAATCTCATGCGCGTCCTTCGCGGAATGCAACAATGAATCCTGGATCGGATCGTGCGTCAACTCCAGCCGCGCCCACGCTCGCTCCAGCACCGCCGGCGCGAGCGGACGCGTCGTCTCCGCCTTGAGTTCGTCGTTCAGGATTTTCTGTGCCTCCGCAGGATGCGCCTGGATCCACGCCGTCAACTCCACCTGCGCGGCGATCCATTTTTTCAGCAACTCCGGCTGCGTCTTCAGGAACTTCACGCTGCTGACGAGATGGGTGGTGACGTATTTGCCGCCAGTCTGCGGCCACAAAGTTTTTTCATCCAGAAAGATTTTTCCCTGCGCTTCCAACTCCAACCGACTGACCCACGGCTCCACCGTCCACACCGCGTCCACCGTGCCGCGCTGGAACATCGTGAGCTGGTCGGGGTTCGCCACGGGCAGCACCTGCGCATCACCGCCCGTGAGCGTGACGCGATGGCCCTGACCGTGCAACCACGCCCGTGCCGCCACGTCCTGCGTGTTGCCCAGCTGCGGCGTGGCAACTTTCTTGCCCTTGAAATCCGCCGCCGTTTTGATGCGTCCATCGCCGGCCACCACCAGTGCCGCGCCGCCGCTGCAAGCGCCGGCCACGACACGGATTTCATCGCCTCTGGATTTCAGATGGGCGTTCACCGCCGGATTCGGACCCACATAGGTCAGGTCGAGCGAGCGGGCGAAGATGGCTTCCATCACGCTCGGTCCGGCATTGTAGATGAACCACTGCACTTCCACGTCCGGCCCCAGGCGGGCCTCGAACCAGCCTTTGCCCGACCGCGAAAGCCCGTGCGCGATGACCGCCTGCGCGTGCGTGATGTTCGGGAAATGCCCGACGCGCAAAACGGTCTTCGCTGGCGGCGCCGCGAAGGTAAAGGGCGGCAGCAGCAGCAACGTTAGCGCGCCTGCGAGAAGTTGGAACAAACGGGGTTTCATTTCTTTGCCTTGTGCGTTTGCCGTTTGGCGGCTGCTGGCGCAAACGGATGCACGATTTTATCCCGCCGATATTTCTTAAGCGTCACCGCCACGACTTGGGCCAGCGTGTGCTTATCGAGAATATCGGCGATGGCGTTGCGAACATCAAGCATCAGCATCCGCAGCCCGCAATTAGCCTCGTCCGGGCAGGAGCAGCGTTGGTAGCAGGTGACGCTCACGCAGGCGATGGGCGCGAGCGGGCCTTCGAGTTCGCGGACGACGGTGCCAATCTTGATGGCGGCGAGCGGTTGGCGGATGAAGTAGCCGCCGGCCTGACCGCGCTTGCTGCCGAGGTAGCCGAGGGACTTCATTGCGACGAGAATGGATTCAAGAAACTTCACGGGCAAATTGTCGAGCCGCGCGAGTTCGCCAATCTGGAGCATGGGACGACCCAGCTCTTGCGCTACGCCCAGGTTGATGAGCGCGCGCAGGGCATATTCGCCGCGTTTGGAAAGTCGCATGGTTTCGCTCGCCCCAATGGCGTCAGATTTCGTAACTCTTGGATTCCTCCCGGCCCAGCTTGATGCGATCCCACACCCGCTCGTGGCAATAGTAAAGCGCGATCTTGGTGAACAATTCAACGAACCCGATGGACAGGGCGAACTTCCATTCCTTGGTGATGAGAAAGGAGATCAGCATCGTGTCTACAGTGCCGGTCACGCGCCAGGAAATGGCTTTGACCAAGCTGCGGTAAGGTTTTTCAGTTGCCATAAAAAAGGTGTTGGCGGCAGGCGGCAGAACATCCGTGACTGCCGGATGCTCTTTTGTCTACCAGTTTAATAGACATTGTCAAGGCCAGCTTGCCGGAATGGCCCAAGCGGATGCTAAATAAAAAAGGCGAACGGTTACCCGTTCGCCTTTGTTGGGTTTGATTTGAATTCGCTTAGTAGCGGTAGTGCTCCGGCTTATACGGACCTTCGACCGGCACGTTGAGGTAATCGGCCTGGGCTTTGGTCAACTTGGTCAGCACGACGCCAATCTTTTCCAGGTGCAGGCGGGCGACTTCTTCGTCGAGCTTCTTCGACAGGCGATAGACGGTCTTCTCGTATTTTTCCTTATTCGCCCAGAGGTCGATCTGCGCGAGCGTCTGGTTCGTGAAGCTGTTGCTCATCACGAAGCTCGGATGGCCGGTGGCGCAACCGAGGTTCACGAGGCGGCCTTCAGCGAGCATATAGATGCTCTTGTTACCGGGGAGGTGGTAACGGTCGTATTGCGGCTTGATGTTCTCGATGCGCACACCTTTGACCTTCTTCAGTCCGTCCACTTGGATTTCGTTGTCGAAGTGACCGATGTTGCAGACGATGGCCTGGTCCTTCATCGCGAGCAGGTGCTGCACGGTGATGATGTCGCAGTTGCCGGTGGTGGTAACGTAGATGTCGGCCACGCCGAGCGTGCTCTCGATGGTGTTGACCTGGAATCCTTCCATCGCGGCTTGCAGCGCGTTGATGGGGTCAATCTCGGTGACAATCACCCGGCAACCATAGGCGCGGAGGGAGGCCGCACTGCCTTTGCCGACATCGCCGTAGCCGCAGACGACGGCGACTTTGCCCGCGAGCATGACGTCGGTGGCGCGCTTGATGCCGTCGGCCAACGATTCGCGGCAGCCGTAGAGGTTGTCGAACTTCGACTTGGTGACGGAGTCGTTCACGTTGATGGCCGGCACGAGCAGCTTGCCCGCGTCCTTCATCTGATAGAGGCGGTGCACGCCGGTGGTCGTCTCTTCGGAAACACCGCGCCAATCTTTGACAATCTTAGTCCACAGACCGGGCTTTTCTTTCGCGAGACGGCGCAGGAGCGCTTTTACGACGGAAACTTCGTGGCTGTCGCCCTTGGATTCGTAGGCCCACTTCGAACCCTTTTCGAGTTCATAGCCTTTGTGAATGAGCAGGGTCACGTCGCCGCCGTCGTCCACGACGAGTTCCGGGCCTTTGTCGCCGGGGAACAAAATCGCCTTGAGGGTCAGCTCCCAATATTCCTCCAACGTCTCGCCCTTCCACGCGAACACCGGTGTGCCGGTCGCCGCGATGGCGGCGGCGGCATGGTCCTGCGTAGAGAAGATGTTGCACGAAGCCCAGCGCACGTTCGCGCCGAGGGCGACGAGCGTCTCGATGAGCACGGCAGTCTGAATCGTCATGTGCAACGAGCCGGTGATGCGCACGCCTTTGAGCGGCTTTTGCTTGGCGTATTTTTCGCGCACGGCCATCAAGCCGGGCATTTCGTGCTCAGCCACGTTGAGTTCTTTGCGCCCCCACTCGGCGAGCGACATATCGCGGACGATGTAGTCTTTGCCTTTGGGCGTCTGCGCGGCGTATTGGGCGAAGGTCGCGCTGACTTCAGCGACGACGGCGCCGGCTTGGCCGGCGCCGTTCAGTTTGAGAACGGTGCGGCGGGATGGGGACAGTTTGATTTTGGTGGGCATATTAGTTGATAACTGTTGGTTGATGGTTGATAGCCGGGGTCACAGCGCCTTCTTGAGCGCGGCGACTTTGTCGGTCACTTCCCAGGTGAGCGCCTTGTCGCTCTTGCCGAAGTGGCCGTAGTTCGTGGTCTTGCTGTAAATCGGGCGGCGCAAGTTGAGCTGCTCGATGATGTCGGACGGCTGGAAGCTGAACACGCGATTCACGGCGCGGATGATCTTGCTGTTGGCAACAGTGTTCGTGCCGAACGTCTCGACGTGCACGCTGACCGGGTCAGGATGTCCGATGGCGTAGGCAAACTGAAGTTCGCAACGCGCGGCAAGACCGGCAGCCACGATGTTCTTCGCGACCCAACGGCCCATGTAGGCGGCGCTGCGGTCCACCTTCGTCGGGTCCTTGCCGGAGAACGCGCCACCGCCGTGACGGCCCATGCCGCCGTAGGTGTCCACGATGATCTTGCGGCCGGTCAAACCGGTGTCGCCCTGCGGCCCGCCGACGACGAACCGGCCGGTGGGGTTGATGAGGAATTCGGTCTTCTTCGTGAGCAACTTCGCGGGCAGAACTTTCTTGATGACCTTCTCGATGCAGAATTTCTCAATCTCGGCGTGTTCCACGTCCGCGCTGTGTTGGGTTGAAATGACGACGTTGGAAATCGCAACAGGCTTGCCGCTCTCGTAAACGACGGAGACCTGCGACTTCGCGTCCGGGCGCAACCACGCCGCG
This sequence comes from Verrucomicrobiales bacterium, assembly GCA_017853785.1. Taxonomy (GTDB): domain Bacteria; phylum Verrucomicrobiota; class Verrucomicrobiia; order Limisphaerales; family JAFMIX01; genus JAFMIX01. The sequence goes on along the minus strand of JAFMIX010000079.1, from coordinate 1,479 downwards.
CCACCCGCCTTGCGGATGCGCGTGAGTTCGCGGCCGAGGCGATGTGCGAACATGATCGGCGCGGGCATCAGCTCGCGGGTTTCATTGCACGCGTAGCCGAACATGAGGCCCTGGTCACCCGCGCCCTGCTTCGCGGTCTTCTTGCCCTTGGCCTTGCGCGCGTCCACGCCCTGCGCGATGTCGGGGGACTGCTGGGTGACGATGACATTCACGAACACCTTGTCGGCGTGGAAAACGTCGTCGTCGTTGACGTAACCGATTTCGCGGATGGCTTTGCGCGCGATGGCGACGAAATCCAGCTTGGCCTTGGTGGTGATTTCACCGCCGACGATGGCGATGTTGGACTTCACGTAGGTTTCGCAGGCGACGCGGCTGAACTTGTCCTGCGCGAGGCAGGCGTCCAGCACGGCATCAGAAATCGTATCGGCTACTTTGTCCGGATGGCCTTCGCCGACGGACTCGGAAGAAAAAATGTAACGTTCGCTCATAATGTTTCAGCAATGTTTTTGGTCGTCGCCAATGTCATATTGACGTATCAGGATTTGATGATATAACTAATTTCAGACGCGTCAAATCATTTTACAGAAGATAACAAAGGAAACGAAGTCACCCGGTTTATGCACCCGTTGTTCCAAAAAGCAGACGCGTTGAGCCGCGAGGCGATCGGTGCCGCCATTGAAGTGCATCGGCCTCATTTTCAATTTCCATGAAGTCAAACTCACCGACGGCATTTGCCGGATGACTTTACCCGGAGCAAACCAATGAATTTATCACAGAAGCAAACGAAGGGAACGAAGGCTAAAGAAGCGCATTGCTCATTGGCTTCGTTTCCTTTGTTAACTTCTGTAAAATAAAACCATGTCTTCCACGCTTAAATCCCTCCGCGCCCTTTCCGACCCCACGCGGCTGCGCATCGTCGCGCTGCTGGAGAAAGACGAACTCTCCGTGAACGAACTCCAGGAAATCACCCGGCTCGGGCAGTCGCGCATCTCGACACATCTGGGATTGCTCGCAGACTGCGCGCTGGTGCGCGCCCGGCGTGAGGGCAAACGGTCATTCTACAAACTCAACCCGCATGCCGATGCGGTGGCGGGCGAATTCATCCAGCTCGCCGTGCGCGGCGCGAAGGAACTGCCCGAGCACTCCGGCGACCAGATCAACCTCAAGCGCATCCTTGGCCGCCGCAACGAACAGGCGCAGGTGTTCTTCAACCAAGTCGCGGGACGCTTTGACCGCGTGTATGGGCCGGGACGGTCGTGGGAGGCCTTCGGGCATCTGCTGCTGCGGATGCTGCCGCCCATCGTCGTGGCCGACCTCGGCGCGGGCGAAGGATTATTGAGCGAACTGCTCGCACGGCGCTGCAAGAAAGTCATCGCCGTGGACAACTCGGACAAAATCGTCGCGTTCGGCGCGGCGAAGGCGAAGAAGAACGGGCTGAAGAATCTGGAGTTCCGCCTCGGTGATTTGCAAAACCCGCCC
>JAFMIX010000078.1 GCA_017853785.1 Verrucomicrobiales bacterium | reverse complement strand
CCCCGGATAACCGCTGCTGGCCATGATGACGCAAACGCTCGCTTCGGGTCTCCATCTCAATTCGTGCTTGGCCAACGTGCCGCTCGCGCTGGCGTCGAGCAGTTCCACGAGATCGTTTTCAAGACGCGTGAGATAAACCTGCGTCTCGGGATCGCCGAAGCGCGCGTTGAATTCGAGGATCTTCGGGCCGTTCTTCGTGAGCATCACGCCGGGATACAGCAGCCCGCGATAATCAATGCCCTCGGCCACGCAGCCGCGCATGAAGGGTTCGAGCACGCGGCGCGCGGTCTCGGCGAGCTGCGTGTCGTTGAGGAACGGCGTGGGCGAATACGTGCCCATGCCGCCGGTGTTGAGGCCTTCGTCTTGGTCGAGCGCGCGCTTGTGATCCTGTGACGTGGGGAAAATCTTCGCCGTCGTGCCGTCGCACAACGCGTGGAGCGACACCTCGATGCCTTCGAGGAATTCCTGGATGACGACGTTCGCGCCCGCCGCGCCGAACGCCTTGCTGACCATGATTTCGTCCACGGCCTTCTCGGCTTCGGTCTGGTTGCGGCAGATCAACACGCCTTTGCCGAGCGCGAGGCCATCGGCTTTCACCACGCACTTGCCGCCGAGCGTGGCGGTGAAGGCCTTGGCAGGCCCGGCCTCCGAGAACGTGCCGGCAGCCGCGGTCGGGATGCCGTATTTCTCCATGAATTTCTGGGAGAAAACTTTCGACGCCTCGAACTGCGCCGCCTTTTGGTTCACGCCCCAAATCTTGAGGCCGTGCCGCTGGAACAAGTCCACAATGCCGAGCGCGAGCGGATTGTCCGGGCCGACGACGGTAAAATCCACGCGCTTCTCCTGCGCGAAGGCGAGCAGCTTGGGCAACTCCTCCGCGCTGATGCCGGCGCACTCCACGGCGCGGCCGTTCTGGGCGAGGCGTTCCTGCGCGATGCCGGCGTTGCCCGGCGCGCACCACAACTGCGTGGCGTGCGGCGATTGCGCGAGTTTCCAGACCAAGGCGTGTTCACGTCCGCCCGAACCGATGACCAAAATTTTCATGCGGCGAATTGAAACAGGAAGTGACCGGCGATGGAAACCATTTCCGCCCGCAAAGCACCGAGGTGGCGGCGCAGCGGCGGCGCGGCAGGTTACGCGCCCGGTTCCGGCGGGAGGTCAAAGACGCGACCTGACACCCCTTCCCAGCGCAACATCGCGCGCACCCAGGCCTCCACCGCCAGTTCCGCGAAGAGATCGAAGATCCGGGGTCGCAGCGCGGCACGATCCGCCGTGAATTCAATCGCTTGTACGCGACCGACGCCTACGGTCATGGTGTGCTTTTGCAATTTTTCCTCATCCAGGGCGCCAGCCCGGGACCATGCCACCGGGCCATCGTCCAGCAGCAACCTGACCCGGGCAAATCCGAGTTTCCTGCTCATGAAGATGAATCCCTCCCACAACGCCGCCGGCGTGGGACACCGCTCGGCTTCGAGTTCCAGCCACTGGGAAAGGCAGAGGGCATAACGCGTTTCCTTGCGCACGTGCAGCATGTTGCCCACCGTGCCGTCCACCGTGAACCAGTCCCGGCCCAACCCCAGCGACCGCACTGTCACCAGCACCAGCAAAAACAGGAAACCGCACAGGATCGGCAGCAAGCGCCCCTGCGACCAGAACAGGCTCAACGCCATGACCAGGCAGCCCAGCGAAACCCCGTAGAGCGTGAGCAATGTCCGGCGGTTGGAAAATCCTGAAGCCAGCAGTCGGTGATGGATGTGCTTCCGGTCGGGACGGAAGATCGGCAACCCCTTGATGCCGCGGCGCAGGATGGCCAGAGCCACATCCATGATCGGCAGGGCGAGCGCAAAAACCGGCGCGATCAACGCTGCGACCACCGTTCCCTTTTGCGAATGCACCAGCGTCAGCATACCGATGAGGAAACCCAGGAAATACGCCCCACCATCGCCCATGTAAATTCTTGCCGGTGGAAAATTGTAGCGCAAGAAACCGAGCAAAGCGCCGAACATCCCCGCCGCGCAGAGAATCGGAAAGACCAGCCCGCCGCTGAATCCCAGATACGTCAGCAAACCCATCAACATCAGCGCCACTCCACCCGCCAGACCGTCAATGCCGTCAATCAGATTGATAATATTCGTAAGCGCCACCAGCCAGAACATCGTCGTGGGCCACGCCAGCCAGCCCAGATCATAAAATCCGCCGCCAAACGGATTCTGAAATTGCTCGATTCGCACGCCGCCAAAACAGACCGCCGCCGCGATCAGGAATTGCCCCGCCAGTTTCTTCCGCGCGCCCAGCGGCTTGAGGTCATCCCAAAAACCCAACAGGAACATCGCCAGCGAAGCCGTGATAATCACCCACTGCGTTTTCTCCCGGCTGGCATCGGTCGCCGGAAAATTGGACAGGATGACCACGGCGACGACCACGAAGGCCAGTGCCAGCGCCAAGCCGCCAAACCGGGAGATCGCCACTCCGGGCCGATGGCCCGACCGGGCTTCAGGACCCCGGGCCGGCTTCCATTTCTGGATCACTGGCACCGTCAGCCACGTCACCACAAAGCCCAGCACGGCCAGCCAGAAAATGGGGGTGATGAAGTCGGTGGACACAGCGATGATGGGTTTGTAGCTAAATTAATCCTTGGCAAAGGTCCGGGCAGGATGCCGCAGATTCCCCGCAGTTTTCAAGCCACAACTACGGCCATGCGGTGGCGGGGCCGCCGTTTGCCCGCAGATTGCGCCAATACACCAGATGATTTTCCACCGACAACCAGCTCCATTCGGGGTGCTAACGGCAGGACGTTTGCTCCAGCACGGCGACCAAATGGGGCAAACCTTTATCTGCGCCGAATCGCGCGGCCACCTGCGCCACCAGCGCATCCTCCAGTCGCCCGCCGGCCTGCGCCGCCGCCCGGATTTGGGTCGCCACTTCCGCCACCGCCCCGGGACGCGCGGCATACCCCTGCGCTCCGACCCGGAGGTCCGCGAGGATTTCCACGACATGACTAGCGCCCGGCCCGATATACAGCACGGGTGCGCCCACCGTGAGGATGTTGTAAATCTTGCAAGGATGGATGATGCCCACGAACGGCTCGCCCATGACCACCACATGCAGATCCGCCGCCGAAAGCGAACCGCTCAACGCCGCGAGCGGTTGATACGGCAGGCACAAGATGTTCGGCAACTGCCGTTCGGCCGCGAACCGTTTCACCTTGGCGAATTCACTGCCGCCGCCCACGAACAGGAACTGGAACTGCGACTCCCCCGCCAGTGCCGCCGCCGCCGCCAGCAAAGTGTCGAGCGGATGACACGGGCTATGGTTGCCGGAATACATCACCACAAATTTGTCCGTCAAGCCGTGCTCCTGCCGAAATGCCGCGCGCCCGGCCGCATCGAAGCGATTCGCGTCCTCGCGCGCCCAGGGCGGGATGACCACGATCTGTTCCGCCGCAATCCCCTTGGCCAGCAGCCGTTCCTGCATGAACCGGTCCAGCACGATGATGCGGGTGGCGCGGCGCAAGCTGAAGCGCGACATCCAGTGCAGCGCCCGCGCCGGCAGCGAATCTTCCCGCAGCCAGCCCGCGGCGATCGCCTCGTCGGGATTCAGGTCCATCACCCAATAGAAGAATTTCCCGCCGCGCAACCGCGTGAACGCCGCCCCGATGAACGAGATCAACGGCGGCGAGGTCAGCGCCACCACCGCGTCCTGGCGCGGCAACCAGAGCAGCCGCCAGCAGCAAGCCACGATGAAACTGGCGAAGTCCGCCGCGCGCCGCCACTTGGCCGCCTTGCCAAAACTGGTGCCCGTGACGCGCCAAATGGTGATGCCCCGCCAGACCTCGTGCGCGGCGAAGCGCCGGGCGGGGTCGTCATACGCCTTGCGCCCCGTCACCACCGTCACTTGATGCCCCCGCGCCGCGAGCGCGAGCGCGAGGTCGGTCAGATACTGCGCCGTCGCGACCACGTCGGGGTGGAACGTCTGATTGAGCAGGAGGATTTTCAAGGTCGGCGCGTCACATTCCCAACCGGCGGATTTTCACCCGCAACAATCCGGGCAGTTCCCGGTCCGTCACGAGCACCAGATAGCCGCCGCCGCCGGCGCCGGAAAGTTTCCAGCCCCGCGCCGCGCCGGCGTATTCGCGGATGGTGCGCTGCAACGCCCGGTTGCTCATCGCGGGAAACAACGCCACCTGCGCGTCGAAGGCCGCCCGCAACCGGCGTCCGAACTCCGCGACATCGCGCCGCCCGATGGCGTCCCAGCACGCCGTGGCCGCCGCCGCGAGCTGACGCGCGTTTGCAGCGGTGAGTTTGCGCCCGCGGTTGACTTCGTAACCATCGCCCCGCGGCCCGAGCGGCAGCAATTGCAGGTGCGCTTCCAACCAGGCCAGCGTGCTTTCATCCGTCACGGACGTGATTTTCTCCGGCCAGAATTTCCCGCGGTAATCGAGCCGGTTCAATCCCGGGAAAACTATCCCGATGGCGTCCTGCGAGCCGGAAAATTCGGTCGTGCCCGGCGGGTTCTCGAACGCGAACAAGGTCTTGGCCGTATGCTCGGGGCTGCCGCCCGGCAGGCTGGTCTGCCAGAGTTGGATTGCCTTGCGCCGCGTGCTGCTGGCCATGCCGCTGCGCTCATTGAACTCCACCGTCGGCTCCAATGAGATCGTCAACACCGGCCCCGCGGCGAGGCGCGAGACGAACGGCTGGTCCAGCCAGCCGCCCGCGAGGTCGAGCCGGTAGGGAATACGGCACTCCTGCCGCAGCGCCGTGGTGGAGCGCACCGGCAACCCGGTCTCCGGCTCACGCTTGAGCACCACATACTTGATGCCGAGCCGGCGGCACAACTCCGCCTTGGCCGGCACATTGCCCTCCTCGTTCACCACGAACACATCCGGCGAAAGCCGTTTGAGGTCGGCCACGAAATCCATCAGGCCGGATTCCGAATTGACCGTGCACGCCTTGACGCACTTGAGGGCCTTGATGAGATACTGCCGCTCGGTCTGCGGATTCACCGGCGGCCGGCCCTTCAGCTCCGCCACCGTGCGGTCCGCACCGATGCCGACGTGGAGTTCACCCCATTGCGCCGCGTCCTGGAGGAACCGCACATGGCCGCTGTGGAGCAGGTCGAAACAGCCGGTCACAAAAACCTTTTTGCGCCGGCGGCGTTGCTGGGATTTCTTTTTCATCTTGGTTCGCCCCATCATTCTTCCCGCCCGGGGCGGCGGCGACAATTTTTTCCGCGCTAGTCGCCGGCATCCGCGCCGAACCGGATCAACTGCGGCAACCGCCGTTGCACCGCCGCGTCGGTCTGCGCCGCGTCGGGATAGCCGGTGACCGCCAGTTCGAAGATGCGCAGGCCGTAATTACGGCTGCCACCCCGCGCCGCAGCGACCCGGGCGGCGACGCCCTTCCGATAACTCGCCACCGCATCCGGCGCGCTGGAATCCTCGTATTGCCCGTAATAGACGTACAGCCGGCGGCCCTCCGCCTCGAACAGATATTTGTGGAGGCCGAACTTCACGGCGCCCACCGGATAAGTCACCAGACCTTCATCAACGAGGAGTTTCATTCCTGATGCACTGAGGCAGTGTTCCGGCCGGTGCGTCTTGTTCTGATGACTGCGGACGCGCGCGTAGAGCGACCGAGAAGGCAGCCACCGGAAATAAACCAGCTGCCAATAACTCCCGTCCGCCGGCTGCCAACTGCACTGCGCGCCGCTGTCGAAGGCCAACTGCTTGCGGATGGCCGCCGAAATCTCGACCGGTTTGTATCGCAATTCGCCCTCGGGCCAGCGCACCGTCCACGCCTGCGCCGCCGCGGCCCGCACCTCATGCAACCGATACCACGCCTCGACCCCGATCTCGGTCAGCACGAACCACAGGCCGAGGCCGAGCGCGAGGCGGAGAGGAAGTTGAGAGCTGATGGTTGAGAGTAGCGAGGAGCTTCCGCCTTCGTCAGACTTCGGCGCGACAGGTGAGTTTCTGGATTCTGGATTCTGGATTCCGGATTCGGCCTGCTTCACTCTCAGCCAGCCGCAGAACCACCACAAGCTCGTGAAGCAGCCGACCAAAATCGCCACGCCCGCCGGGTCATGCCATTTGTGCATCGCGGGAATCCCGTCGTGCGCGGCGACATACACCAGCAGCAAGGTGCGCCCGATGTTGAAGAGGAAGGCGAAGAGAAAACCCGCCGCCACCGCCAGCAACCGGCGCCCCAGCGGGAGCCGGTAGAGTTCGCCGAAGAACAGCGCGATCATCAGCGTGGACTGAAACGAACGGATGCCGCTGCACGCCTCGTCCACCCCCACCAGCCCGGTGGCGATCTCGATGACGTTGCCCTTCTGCAATGCGGGGATCCCCAGGGCCGCGAGCAGTTCCGTGGTGACCGCCATGTTGCCGCTGGTCAGGGTTTCGGTCAGGCGGTTTTCGATCGGGCTCGGCCATGGCACCGCCACGAGGAAGAAACAGACGGGAAAAGCGTAGTGCCACCAACGTCCTTTTCCGAGCGTGAGCCGCAGCACCAGCAACGTCAGCGTTACGGCAATCAATGCCAGCACCCAGCTCGACATGCGCCAGATGGGATTCGCCTCGTGCAGCCAGCGGGTGACGGCCCAGGTGGCGGCGAGAAGACAGAAGGTGGCAGATAGCAGAAAGCCGCCCCCGTTCCGGGGGATGGAAGATGGAAGATGGGAGATGAAAGATGGGTTAGTGAACCGCTCCCATAGCAGATAGGCGCAGAGGAACGGCACGGCCCAGCCGTAATTGTATTGCTCATAGGCCGACCATTGCGCGCCCAACTGATAAATGAGCACCGCCCAATAACCGCCGAGCGCCAGGAGCGCGGGTCGCCAAGTTTTCAAGACCGATGGCATGGGGTAAAAATACAGAAAACATTTTGGCTGGCGATGCCAAACCGCCGGACCACCGGCCGGGAAATCCGGCCCGGTTTTCATAACCAAGAAACGAAGGCATCCAGGCCGCCGACACTTTCAGGTTACCCATGCGGTCAGGCTCACTTTTGCCGCTGGCGAGCCCACCGACTCCAGGCATCACAGCGGCGGGGTGGCGGCGAGCCGGGGGCCGCGGGCGGAGGACAAGCCGGTGCGGGTGGCAGGGACACTTCCGCAGAGGGCACGGCGCCCGCCGGCGCAGGCGGCGCGGCAGCGGACTCGGACACCGCGCACAGGTGGCCGTAGGCCCGCTTGAGGTCGGTGAACTCATAGTCGTAGGTGATCTTATCAGGCAAGGCATTCGGGGAATCGAGACCCAGGACCATCTGTTTTAGGGCGAACGCCAGTTGCAACAGCCGCGCCATCCGACACAGGCTCAATTGCGCATGGGGCTGGCGCTGGCGATGCCGGGCGAAGGCGAGATCCCCCGCCGTCAGCCAGAGCTGCAACTCCGCCAACTGCCGGTCGACGGCGCGCTGCGTGGCCGGCGGCGGGAGGGGTGGATAGTCGGCGCCGACCGGCGGCGGCGGCGGGGGGACGCCGTAGGATTTGGCGATATGCGGTTCCCAGAACGCCATCCAGCGCTGCTGTTCGGCGCGGTTCTCACGCTCGCGCGCCACCACGGCGGCGTCGAAGAACCGGGGCGCTAAGCGCGCCAGACGGCGGTGGGCACGGAGGGCGCGGCCGAAGGCGGTGAGCGCCTCCGCCAAGTCATCGGGGCCGCGCCAGCGGCGGCGCACACAGGCACGAGGCAAGCCACGGACGTTCTGGCGCGACAAGGGACGCGCGGTCTTGCGATGCAGATTGCGGTGGGTCATTGTGAGGTGAGAGTTGATGTTTTTTTAACCACCAAGACACCAAGGCACGAAGGGCGGCGACTGATTTACGATTGCCGATTTACAAATTGCCGATGGCCGATAGTGGTTGCTTCCGTCTTCATCCGACTACGGCGCGACAAGGCGGCGCGACAGGTGGATGATAGTTGATTGGTGATAGGACAGCGGAAAACTTTATCATTTCTTTACCAGGGCGGGGTCAATTGTTGTAAGTGGTTGATAGCGCGTCCAAAACTTTACCGTTTCTTTACCAGTTTTTGTTTTCATGGGGGGTAAAGTTTGGGGGTGATTGTGGATGGTTGAGAGTTGAGAGTTGAGGGTTGATAGAGGGTAGTTGAGAGAGGAGAGTTGGCGCTTCGTTGAGTTCGGCCCGCCGAAAGCTGCGCTCCCAAGACAGGGTTGACCTACGGCTCATTCCGGCGGTGCGGCAGCACCGCCCTACCAGATGGCGAAAGGTGGACGGTGCGGGGACCAGGCTGGGGATTGAGTTCATAATGGGGGTCAGCCGGGCCAATCTTGGACCTGTTCGTGGTATTCCGCCGCCGGGATTTCGGCGACCGGCACGGTGAAGCCGGGAGCGGCGGTGGCCGCGGCGATCTGGCGGCGCAAACTGCGGGCCAGCGCGTAGAGCTGCGGGGTGGTCAACGTCGTCACATCCCGCTGGTCGAGCGCTGCCTCGACCTGCCGCAACTGGGTGCCGAGGAGGTTGACGCGGTCGGTGACGGAGGCGAGCCAGTGTTCGCCGAGGGCCTCGAGTTCGATGGCCTTGAGGTTCTGGATCTGGAACTGGTGTTTACGGCTCCAGGCGATGAGGGTGGGCTTGCTGACCTGGAGTTCGGTCATCAGCCGGGCATAGCTCCAGCC
>JAFMIX010000077.1 GCA_017853785.1 Verrucomicrobiales bacterium | reverse complement strand
TACGTCATCTGCAACGCCGACGAAGGCGACCCCGGCGCGTTCATGGATCGCAGCGTCCTTGAAAGCGACCCGCACAGCGTGCTCGAAGGCATGGCCATCGCCGCCTACGGCGTCGGTGCGGACCAGGGCTTCATTTACGTCCGCGCGGAATATCCCCTTGCCATCTCGCGCCTGCAAATCGCCATCAAGCAAGCCAAACAGATGGGCCTCCTCGGCGCGGGCATCTTTGAATCGCCGTTCAATTTCAACGTGGACGTCCGGATCGGTGCCGGCGCATTCGTCTGCGGCGAGGAAACTGCCCTCATGGCCAGCGTCGAAGGCAAGCGCGGCACGCCGCGACCCCGGCCGCCGTTCCCCGCGGCAAGCGGATTGTTCGGCTGCCCCACGCTCATCAATAACGTCGAGACTTTCGCCAACCTCCCGCCGATTTACCGCAACGGCGCGGAATGGTTCGCCGGCATCGGCACGGAAAAAAGCAAGGGCACGAAAGTCTTCGCCCTCGCCGGCAACATCAAGAACACTGGCCTCATCGAAGTGCCGATGGGCACGCCCCTGCGCACTATCGTCGAGGAAATGGGCGGCGGCGCCCCCGGCGGCCAGACCATCAAAGCCGTCCAGACCGGCGGCCCGAGCGGCGGCTGCATCCCGGCGCAGCATCTCGACACGCCCGTGGACTACGAATCCCTCGGCAAGCTCGGCTCCATCATGGGCTCGGGCGGCATGATCGTGATGGACGACACGAGCAACATGGTGGATGTCGCGCGGTTCTTCATGGAGTTCTGCATGGACGAATCCTGCGGCAAGTGCATTCCCTGCCGCGCCGGCACGGTGCAGATGCACAACCTGCTGGAGAAAATCCTGCACCGCCAAGCCACCGCCCGCGACCTCGCGAAGCTGGAGGAGCTTTGCGACATGGTGAAGCACACCAGCCTCTGCGGTCTCGGCCAAACCGCGCCAAACCCGACGTTGAGCACGCTGCGGTTCTTCCGCAACGAATACGAACAGTTGCTGCAGCCGGACAAATTCGGCCCGCCCAGTCAAACCGCCGCGACCAAATAACGGACCACTTTTATGGCTGCCAAGACACTCACCATTGACGGCAGACAGATCACCGCCGAGGAAGGCGCAACCGTTTTGCAGGCCGCTTCGGAGGCCGGCATCAACATCCCGACCCTCTGCCACCTGGAGGGGCTTTATGACGTCGGCGCGTGCCGGCTCTGCCTCATCGAGGTCGCCGGCGTGCCGAAGCTTCTGCCCGCCTGCACCACCAAGGTCGCCGAAGGGATCGAGATCAAGACCGACAGCGAGCGCCTGCGCAAGTATCGGCGCATGACGTTGGAGTTGCTCTTCGCCGAGCGCAACCACGTCTGCGCCGCGTGCGTTTCCAACGGCAGTTGCGAACTCCAGACGCTCGCCTGCTCGCAGGGCATGGACCACGTCCGGTACGATTATCTGTTCCCGAAATGGAACGTGGACCCCACCCACGAGCTTTTCGGCATGGATCACAACCGCTGCGTCCTCTGCACCCGGTGCGTGCGCGTGTGTTGGCACATCGAGGGCGCGGGCACGAAGAACGTCGCCGGCCGCGGGACGAAGGCGCACATCATCACCGACCTCAACATGCCGTGGGGCGATTCCGATTCCTGCACGAAATGCGGCAAGTGCGTGCAAGCCTGTCCCACCGGCGCGCTGTTCCACAAAGGCGCGACCGTCGCCGAGATGCGCCGCGACCGCAGCCGGCTCGAATTCCTCGTCACGGCGCGCGAAAAGAAAGAATGGATCACTGCAGATTGATTTGAAAACTATGAAAGTGCGTTTAGCCACAGTCTGGCTCGGCGGTTGTTCCGGCTGCCACATGTCGTTCCTCGACCTCGACGAATTCCTCGTCGACCTCGCCGGGCTGGTCGAAGTTGTTTACAGCCCCGTCGTGGACGTGAAGGAATATCCCGAGAACGTGGACGTCTGCCTCATCGAGGGCGCGGTCTGCAACGACGACAATCTCGAACTCCTCCACAAGATCCGCCAGCGCACGAAGGTGCTCATCGCCTTCGGCGACTGTGCCGTCACCGGCAACGTCCCCGCCATGCGCAACCAACTCGGCCTTGGCAACGCCGTCAGCGTCCTCCAGCGCGCCTACATTGATAATGCGCAGTTCAATCAGCGCGTGCCTGCTGCTGGCGACGGTATCGTACCCACGCTGCTGCCGCGCGTCATGCCCGTGCAGGAAGCCGTGCATGTTGAACATTTTCTGCCCGGCTGCCCGCCGTCCGCGGCGCACATCAAGGCCATCATCACCCACCTCTTGAGCAACACATCGAAGCTCGAAGGTAGACAGATCAAATTCGGTTGAATTGAAGTTATGTCAAAACGCATCGTCATCGACCCTGTGACCCGCATCGAGGGCCACGCCAAAATCAGTATCTTCGTGGACGCCTCCGGCAACGTCGCCGCCGCCGAGTTTCACGTCGTTGAATTCCGCGGCTTCGAGAAATTCTGCGAAGGCCGCCCCTACACCGAGATGCCCGCCATCACCCAGCGCATCTGCGGCATCTGCCCGATCAGCCACACCCTCGCGTCCGCCAAGGCCGGCGACGCCCTCATGGCCGTCCGCATTCCGCCCGCCGCCGACAAGCTCCGCCGCCTGCTCAACCTCGGCCAGATCGTGCAAAGCCACGCCCTGAGCTTCTTCCACTTGAGCGCGCCCGATTTCCTCCTCGGCTGGGAAACCGCGCCCGCGCAGCGCAACGTCTTTGGCCTCATCAGCGCGAACGCCGGACTCGCCCGCGCTGGAATCCGCCTGCGCCAGTTCGGCCAGGAGATCATCGAGATTCTCGCCGGCCAGAAAATCCATCCCGCCTGGGCCGTCCCCGGCGGCGTGCGCAGTCCGCTCTCCCAGGAAGGCCGCGAACGCATCCGCGCCTGGCTGCCCGAAGCCTTCGCCACCACGCAGGTCGCCTTCGACCTCTGGAAGAAAACAATGGAAACCCATCAGCGCGAAATCCAGATCTTCGGCAACTTCCCCTCGCTCTTCATGGGCCTCGTCGCCCCGGACGGCACGTGGGAGCACCACGGCGGCAAACTCCGTTTCACCGACAGCAGCGGCAGCATCATCGCCGACCAGATTGAAGTCTCGCGCTACGCCGAGTTCATCGGGGAAGCCGTGCAGAACTCATCCTACCTCAAATCGCCGTATTACCTGCCGCTCGGTTTTCCCGCCGGTATCTACCGCGTCGGCCCGCTCGCCCGCCTCAACGTCTGCGAACAGATGGGCGTGCCCAAAGCCGACGCCGAGTTGAAGCAATTCAAGAAGCTCGGGTGCGGCGCGGTTACGTCATCCTTTCTCTACCACTACGCGCGGCTCATCGAAATTCTGGCCGCCCTCGAATACATTGAGCGCTCCCTGGACGACGCCGAACTCTCCAGCGACTGCCTCCGCGCCGACGCCGGCATCAATAGCCTGCGCGGCGTGGGCGCCAGCGAAGCTCCGCGCGGCACGCTCTTCCACGACTACACCGTGGACCGCAACGGCCTGCTGCAAAAGGTCAACCTCATTGTCTCCACCGGCCAGAACAACCTGGCGATGAACCAGACCGTCGCGCAGATTGCGCGGCACTACGTGAAAGGAGGCGCCGGCGCGATTCCGGAGCCGATGCTCAACCGCATCGAGCACGGTATCCGCTGCTACGACCCGTGCTTGAGCTGCTCCACGCACGCCGTCGGCCAGATGCCGTTGCACGTGCGGCTCATCGCGCCCGATGGCAAGGTGCTGGGTGAAGTGACCCGCGGCTGAATTGTAGCGGCGGTCTGCGACCGCCGGAGTCCAAGGCACGGCAGCAATTTTATTGTCTATGAACAGCACGGCAACAGCCACCGGCAAGTCCGCGTTCCTCATCATCGGGTACGGCAACACCCTGCGCGGCGACGACGGCGTCGGCCCGCGCGTCGCCGAGGCGATGGACATGTTAGGGTTGCCCGGTGTGCGCACGCTCGCCGCCCCCATGCTTACGCCCGAACTCGCCGCCCCCATCTCCCGTGCCCACACCGTCATCTTCGTGGACGCCGCTGTGGACGAGCTGCGGGAAGTCCAGTTGCGCCCGCTTGCGCCGCGCGAATCTTCGCAGCTCATGGCTCACGCCGCCGATCCGCGCACGATGCTTGCGCTCGCCCGCGATGTCTTCGGCCACGCGCCGAAGGCTTGGTGGCTGACGATTCCCGCCGAGCAGATGGAATTCACTGAAGCGCTTTCCCCCCGCACCCAGCAAGGCTTCGCCGAAGCCGTGAAAAAAATCCGAACGCTGTGCCGCTGAATCCGAAGCGGTGGCTTTTCGGGTGTCAAGCTGCAGGCTTTACCCCGCCAGCCGGCGCGTGTAAAAATTTCCCATGCGTCGCCCGCTTGCCCAATTTAATCACATTCAGGCGCAAGCCCTTGCCTTGGTTGAGTTGAAATGAAATCCAAATCTTTCATGATCATCGCCGGTGAACCCAGCGGCGACCTGTTGGCGGCGGAACTGGTCACGACGCTGAAGGAATCGCCGGGGTTGAATTCGGCGGTCTATCCGGCGGAATTCTTTGGGGCGGGCGGCCTGTGGATGAAAGCCGCCGGGGTGGAGCTGGCCTTCGATATGACGAAGCACGCCGTCATCGGCATCACCGATGTGCTGAAGAACTATTTCAAGTTCCGGCGGCTGTTCAACCAGTTGTTGCGGCTCGCCATCGAGAGGCAGCCGGATGTGATCGTGTGCGTGGATTTCTCGGGGTTCAATCGCCGGTTCGCCTGCGCCGTCAATCGCTACGTCCGCTCGCGCGGCGCGTTCTGCAATTGGAATCCAAAGATTGTGCAATATGTCTCGCCGCAGGTCTGGGCCTCGCGGCCGGAACGCGCGGACGCGATGGCGCAGGATTACGATCTGCTCTTGAGCATCTTTCCTTTCGAGCGCGACTGGTATGCGCAGCGCACGCCGAAATTCCGCGTGGAGTTCGTGGGGCATCCCATGGTGGAACGGTTTCATGAAATCGGCAAGGCGGGCGGGGCGGTGCCGCTCCTGTTGTTGCCCGGCAGCCGCCGGGCGGAGCTGCAACGGCATCTGCCGCTGCTGCTCGCCGCGCTGGAGTTGTTGAAAAAGGATGCCCCGAATCTCCGCGCCCGGATGGTGTTGCCGGACGGCGCGCTTGCGGAATTGGCGCGGGAACTGGGCGTGCCGGCGGACCTCGAGATCCAAATCGGTCAGCTGCCGCAAGCCTTGGCGCAGGCCGACGTGGCCATCGCTTCCACCGGCACGGTGACGCTGGAGTGCGCGTTCTTCGGGGTGCCGACGGTGGCGCTCTACCGGACTTCGTGGCTGACCTACCAGATCGCCAAGTCCATTGTCACGGTCAAATATCTCGCGATGCCGAATCTGCTGGCGGACGAGGAGATTTTCCCGGAATTCATCCAGGCGGACGCCACGCCGGAGAAGGTCGCCGCTGCCGCATTTGATCTGCTGTGCGACGAGGTCAAGCGCAACGAGATCAAGCGCCGGCTGACGAAGGTTGTCGCGTCGTTGGGTGGCAAAGGTGCGAACCGCCGCGCGGCCGAGTTGATTCTGGGGCTGGCCGACCAGTAGGGTTCTTCCGGGCAATTCCGGTCGAACTTTCGGCAGCTTCCGGCGAGAGCTTGACAGCGGTTTGTGTTGTTCTACGTTTGTACCAGCGGTCAAAGTATGGACAGCCATTAACCTTAACCCGGAGTCTCCAATGGACATACATCATCCGTTCCTCAGTGAGTTCCCCGAACACCGGGAAACCATCCGCCACCTCCGCCTCAGCGACAATACATTCCGCGCCATGTTTGAGGAGTATCATCAACTGGACGACGAGATCTGCCGTATCGAGGAAGAGATTCAATACGCCACCGACCAGAAGATTGACGAGCTCAAGTTCAAGCGCGCGAAGCTGAAAGACGCGCTCTACGCCGCCGTCCGCCGGCACGCGGCGCCGGTGGCTTGACGGACTCAAACCTGGTGAAGGCCAACCCGGGCCGGCTCAGTGCGGCTGGTGGTTGGTTTTTAACTTTTTGGCTTCTTCCACCACTTGCTCCGCCGCGTCGCACGGCATTTCCTCGTAATGGCTGAATTCCTCGCTGTGGACGCCGCGGCCACCGGTGAGTGACCGCAGCGTGCTGGAGTAGTGGTGGAGCTCGTTGGTCGGCACGTGCGCCTTGATGAGCTGGAATGCGCCGTCGGTATCCATGCCCAGGATTTTTCCGCGCCGGCTGGAGAGGTCGCCCATCACCTTGCCCATGCAATCTTCCGGGATGCGGATCTCGACGGTCTCAATCGGTTCGAGCAGGCACGGCTTGGCGGCAGTGAACGCTTCCTTGAACGCGAAGTAGCCGGCGATCTGGAACGCGATGTCCTTGGAATCCACCGGGTGCATCTTGCCGTCGTAGAAATCAATCCTCACGTCGGTTACGCGGCAACCGGCGAGGACGCCCTCGGTGCAGGCCTGTCGCACGCCTTTCTCGACGCTCGGCACGAAGTTGCGGTCCACGTTCTGGCCGACAAGCGACTGGATGAATTCCACGCCGCTGTCGCGCGGGCGCGGCTCGATGCGCATCCAGACTTCGGCGAACTGGCCCGCGCCGCCGGTCTGTTTCTTGTGGCGGTATTTGGAATCGCCTTTGCCTTTGATGGTTTCGCGGTATTTCACGCGGGGCTGGGCGAGTTCCACGTGGACATTGTGGCGGCGGCGCAGGCGGTCGGCCACGACTTCGAGGTGCAGCTCGCCCTGCGCGGAAAGAATCGTCTGGTGCAGCTCGCCGTCCACGTAGTGGAGGAACGTCGGGTCTTCATGATGCAACGCGGCGAGGCCGGAGGCGATCTTGTCTTCCTCGCCCTTGACCTTGGCGACGAGCGCGGCGTGGATGTTCGGCCGGGGATAATTCACCTTGGGCAACGTGACGGGGCGCTTGGGGCTGCACAGGGTGTTGCCGGTGTGGCTGTCTTTGAGTTTCACCGTCGCGCCGATGTCGCCCGCGCCGAGCGCGCCGACGGGTTCGCGGTTCTGGCCGTTGAGGATGTAAAGCTGGCCGATGCGTTCGCTGATTTTCCGGTCGCTGTTGAGCAGATCCATGCCCGTGGAAACTGACCCGGCATAGACGCGGAAGAACGACAGTTCGCCGAAATGCGCCTCGCTCATGGTCTTGAAGACGTAGGCGGCGGTCTCGGCGTCGTCGAGCGCGATCATCGTGTCCGCACCGTCGGCGGTGTGGGCGGGGACTTTCTTGCGGTCCACAGGCGACGACCCGTATTTGGCGATGAAATCCATGAGCCGCGCCACGCCGATGTTGGTTTCGGCGGAGGCGCAGAAGAGCGGGATGAAGAGTTCCTTCTGCACCGCGGCGTGGATGCCGGCGCGGAATTCTGCTTCGGAAATACTGCCTTGCTCGAAGAACTTGTTCATGAGCGTGTCGTCGGATTCCGCGATGTGTTCGATGAGGGCGCGGTGGAGCTCCTTGACGCGCGTTTCCCATTCGCCGGTGGCGGGGACTTCGGTGTATTTGCCGCTGCCGTCCGTGGCGTAGGTGACAATCTCGCTGCGCAGGACATCGAGCACTTGGTTGAAGCCCGGTCCGGCATTGACCGGCACGGCGAGCGGGAAGACGTGCCGCCCGAAGTGTTCCTGCGTCTGCTTCAGTACGGCGTCGAAGTCCGTGTGTTCCTTTTCGAGCGCGTTGACGACGATCATCTTCGGCAGTCCGTAGCCGGTGGCGTAGTTCCACACGCGGTCCGTGCCCACGCCGAGGCCGTGCTGCGCGTGGATGACGACGAGCGCGAAGTCGCCGACGCGCAAGGCGCCAAGGCCTTCGCTGATGAAGTCGAGGTAACCGGGCGTGTCGATGAGGTTGAATTTCTTGCCCATCCATTCCGTGTGCAGCAGCGAGGCGGAGACGGAGATCTGGCGGTTTTTTTCGCTGACGTGATAGTCGGAGACGGTCGAGCCGTCGGCGATGCGGCCCATGCGGTTGATGCCGCCGCCGCACATCAGCATGGCCTCGGCGAGCATGGTCTTGCCCGAGGAGGCGTGGCCGACGATGGCAAAGTTACGGATGTCTGCGGGAGCGTAGGTTTTCATGGTTGTTTTCCTTTCGGTTGTAAAAATGAAAAAACGCGGCTGGGGGTGCAGCCGCGTGGTCGGGAAAATAAACAGCCCAGCGAAGCCGCCTCCAAAATCCTGTCGGGCCGGGCTTTCATGGCAATGTCGTTATAACCCCGGAGGCCGTCCGGCGGGAAGCAAACTCTTTGGCTTTCTTGCGACAAATCTTGCGCGGCCCAAGCGGGTCGGTTTGGGCCAGTCACCCGCAGCCGCCGGTGAGGCGGTGATTGGCCCCCTGTGAACCAGGCCATAGCGGATGAGATGGTTTTCGGATAACGCAAGGAAACCATCCTGAAGCAGCCGCATCATACGACCTAGCAGATCATTACCATCCTGCGGGCGACGGAGACCGGCAGGCAAAGCCATGAGAAACTTTGCCAGGAACACAACAGCAGTGCGCAGACGTTCTACCGCTGGAAAAGCAAGGATGGCGGGATGGGGATAACGGACGCGCAGCGTGCCAGTGTGCCCACAGCGGTGATCTTGGACCGTCGCCCGCTACAATCCACTCCGG
>JAFMIX010000076.1 GCA_017853785.1 Verrucomicrobiales bacterium | reverse complement strand
CAAAAATACCTCAAACGCCCGCCCCGGGTTCGGCGGACTTCGGAAAAGGATTTCACGGTTGAAGTATACGCTTACGAAGCGCGTATTGCCCGGGACTGGGCGCGCATCATGGTCGAGGAATACCTCGCCAACCGGGACGAACGACGGCTCGAATACGCCGAGAAAGCCATCCGAGCCTTTACCCTCGACATGGCCCAGATGAAGGAGCGCATGGATGAAAGCATGAACCGCAAGTTCGACTTCAAGCAGAAGAACGAGATGGACAAGCTCTTCATCGAACTCAACGAACTCAACGTCATCCCCCAGCAACTCACCATCATCAACCACCGGCTCATGGTCATGGACGGCATCAAAGCCTCCCTTGCCGACCCCGACCGCACCATCCCGGCCCGGCTCGCTCTGATTGATTCGCTCGAAACCAACCCCAGCACCGCCGCCGCCAAACTTCCCGGCAGCAGCATCCAGGTCAACGTCGGCCAGGTGCTCCCCACCAACGGCAGCAATCCCGAAATCGTGGTGACCCCCACCATGGTGCCCGACCTGTCCTCAAAGAAATGGACCGGCCTGGATCAACAACGCCACCGCCTCGAAAAAGAACTCGTCATCAAAGGCCGCAACTTCCTCCCCGGCCATCCCCAGATGACCGCGCTCCAGAAACAACTTGATCAGATCAACAAAGCCCTCGAACTCGAATACGAGATCTCCCTCGAAGGATTCAACGTTGAATACGCCAACCTCCGGGATAAAAAAAACCAGTTCGAGAAAAAGTTGCCCGACTATCAGGAAGTATCCCGCCGTCACGAAAAACTGCTCAAGGAATATGCCCAATTCGACTCCGGACAACTCGCTTGGGGAACTCTTTATGGACAGATGTCGAAGCGGCTTGAAACCATTGATTTTGGTTTCGACAAAGATCGCACTGAATTTCAGTTTGCTGGCCACCAAGTCTACAGCGACATTCCCGTAGCCCCCCGCCGCGGCTCCATCATGCTCTACGCCCTCATGCTCGGCTTCATGCTCGCCATCGCCGTCCCTTTCCTCCTCGAATACCTCAACGGCCGCGTATCGGATGTTGAGCACACCGAATCCACCCTGCGCATCCGCGCGCTCGGCGTCGTTCCCAAAGTCACTGACGTCCCGTTTGACTCTCTTATATTGCACGGCGACGAGGTCAAGTCCGACTCCCACCTCAAGGAAAGTTTCCGGCTTATCCGCACCAACCTTGCCATCAACGCCGAGAGCGGTGCGCTGCCTCAGGTCATCCTTGTCACCAGTTCGATGCCGCAGGAAGGCAAAACCAGCGTTTCCGCCAATCTGGCCATTTCGTTTGCCATCAAGGGTGAAAAAACCCTGCTCATCGACGGGGACTTGCGCCGTGGTCGCGCCCACAAACTCTTCAAAGTTTCCAGCCGCCCCGGTTTGTCTGAACTTCTTTCCGGCAAGACGACCAGCCTCGATGAGTGCACCCATCGGGTGAACCATGAAAACCTGCATCTGCTCACCTGCGGCAAACACCTCAACACCGCTTCCGAACTCTTGGATAGCGACCAGTTTTCCAAGTTGATGATCGAATTGCGCGGCAAATATCAAAGGATCATCCTCGACTCCCCCCCGGTCCTCGGGCTTTCCGAGACCCTCATCATGCAACGCGCCGCGGACGGCGTTCTCCTCGTCATCTGGAGTGATTTCACCGCCATGAGCAGTGTGAAATCCGCCATGCAAGCGCTTCAAGTCAATGGCGCTAAATTCAGCGGTTTCGTTCTGAACCGCCTTGACTTTTCCACCCTCACCAATCGCTACAAATATTTTTACTACGCGCCGCTTTACTACGCCAACTACCAGCCGCTTCCGGCACCCGCTCTACCCGCCAAGACTTGACCCCGTCCCGCCTATGGCCCAATCCGCGCCGCCCGCCACCCCTTATCCTTCGGGCATTACCGTAATCATCCCCGCATACAACTACGCCCATTATCTGCCACAGGCCATCGACTCGGTCTTGGATCAGAAACATCCTTGCTGCGAAATCCTCATCGTGGACGACGGATCAACCGACAACACTGCCGCCGTCGTGGCCGCTTACGGGAAGCGCGTTCGTTACCTCCACCAAACGAATGCCGGGCTTCCCGCAGCACGTAATACCGGCATCCGCCACGCTAGCCACGGCCAAGTGTGCTTCCTTGATGCAGATGATTTATTGCTACCTGGCCACCTATGCGCTGCCCAGGAAACTCTCGCCGCACTGCCGGAAAATTTTGTTCTGGTAGCCTTTCCTGCTCAATACCTTGATGCCGCCGGCACTCCTTTGGCCCTGAAACAAATCGCCTCCACCGGCCACGAAATCAGCGAACGCGACATCATCCTTAAAACACGCTTCCAACCCTCCGGGGTCGTCGTGCGACGCGATGTATTCGCGATTGCTGGTGAATTTGATGAGACTCTGCGCAGCGCGGAAGACCGGGACATGTGGCTGCGTATTGCCGCCTGCGGTAAAATCCATCTCCACGCGAAACGGCTGGTTGGCATCCGCCGCCACCCCGTCAGCATGAGTCGCAACTCCGACCGCATGAAAGCCAACACCCGTCGCGTGATCGTCAAGGCCTGGCACGCCCGCCGGGTGGCTCACTCCGAGATCGGTTTCTGGTTGCGGGTTCACTCTTTCCGGCTCTATCAAGCCGCGTGGATGTATCACGAAGAGGTCCGTCGCGCGGCTGCCATTCGCGACCTGATATTCTCGCTGATACTCTGGCCGTGGTTTCCGCAGCCGCGCGAACTGAACGAGCCGCCGCTGTTTCGCCTGCGCAGCCTCCGCCGGTTCCTGCTGCGCCGATGAATCCCGCCCCGGGAAAAATCTTTGTTTTCCGCCTCCGCAGATTATCCTGCGCCGAAACTGCAGCACCACCGCATGAACCAAATTCGGAAACCACGGATCGCACCCGCACTGCTGGCTGGCGGTTTCATTATCCGTGTCCATCCGTGTCCATCCGTGGTTGAATAACAATCATGCCCGGCCCCATCAAAATCCTGCACGTCGTCAACTCGCTCGGTTCCGGCGGCATGGAGAACGGCATCGCCAACGTCGCCCGCGCCCTCCCGCCCGGGGAATTTGAAATCCACGTCTGCTGCCTGGAAAGTTCCGGCGTCTTCGCCGCCCGCCTGCCGCAGCCGGAAAACGTGCACGTCCTCCGCAAGCCGCCCGGCTTCTCCCCACGCGCCGTCTGGGATTTGCACCGCCTCATCCGCCGCGTGCGGCCCCACGTCATCCACAGCCACAATCTCGGCGCACTCATCTACAGCGGCCTCGTCAAAATGCTCGGCAGCCGCCGCCCGCTGCTGCACGGCGACCACCACCTGCTCACGCCGGAGGAATGTGTCCCCCGGCGGCAACGGCAACGCGCGTGGTTCTACCGCTGCTGCCGGAAAATCCACACCGTCTCCGAAGGCTTGCGCCAGCAGTTGATCGGACAAGGCCTGCCTGCCGACAAAATCATCACCCTGCGGAACGGTGTGGACAGCGTCCGCTTCCACCCCGGCGACCGCGCCGCCGCCCGCAGGAAAATCGGCGGCGTCCCCGAAGCCGCGCTCGTGCTCGGGTTCGTGAGCCGCTTCGCGCCGGGCAAAGGCCACGCGCTGCTCCTTGAAGCTTTCGGGCAGCTGGCCGCCACGCACCCGCAGTTGCACCTGCTCCTCATCGGCGCGGGCGGCACCGAGGAAGCCAAAGTGCGCACACAGGCGCAGAGCAATCCCGCCGCCGCGCGGATTCACTTCACCGGCTTTCAGAACGACCTTGTCCCCTACTACCAGTCGCTTGACGCGCTGGTGTTTCCCTCGGTCGTGGACGGCTTGAGCAACGCCGTGCTGGAGGCGATGGCCTGCGGCGTGCCGGTCTTCGCCCAGCCCACCTGCGGCAATCCGGAAATCATCACGCCCGGGCAAGACGGCGTGCTCGCGCCGCTGGAGCGGGCGGAAGACCTTGTCGCGCTGCTGCAACCCTGGCTCGCGCAGCCGGAAAAACTCGCCGCCCTCGGCCACGCCGCGCGGGAGAAAGTGCTGGCGCAGTTCGGCCTCGACTCCATGGTCGCCCAATATCAACGGCTCTACCAGAATCTGGCCGGAGGCCCGCCGTCGTAATACACATGGGTTACTTTTCCATCATCTTATATCTGGCACTTTATTACGTCCGCCCAGCGGAGTGGATCCCCGGCGTCAGCATGCTTCGATTGAACTACATCGCGATTGGCATCGCGATCATCGCTTTGATCAACCGCGAACGCGGCCTCGGATTGAAGGAGATTTTCAAGACGCCACACGACACCTTCATGGCCTTGTTTTTTCTCTGTTACATGTGGACGGCTCCGGGCGGTAATGTCATCGCCGTTCTGGGCGGAGTTTACGTCCTCTTCGTTTTCTACTGGGTGACGTTGCTGACGCTGAATACCATTCCGAGGCTGCTACAGTTTCTCCATTGGTGGACATTTTTCATCATTTTCATCGCTGCCTTAGCGGTGGCGAGCGAATTTGGCATTGATCCTACCGGCACTTTTGATTGGACTCATGGCCGTCAGTTAGGCCGGCTTTCGCTCAATCTATCCATCTTCAACAACCCCAATGCGACCGGCCACAGCGTTGCGCCTGTTGTGGCCATGATCTACTTCACTGCATTTTGGAAGCGCCCGATTTTCTCACGCGTGCTGTCGCCGCTGGCCTTGGTGATTCCGCTCTACTGCATTTTTCTCACCAGTTCCAAAGGGGCTTTCTTGAGCGGCTTCGCCACCATTATTAACGCTTTCACCTTCAAACGTCCGCTGGCCATCCAGATTGCGATATTCGTGTTGGCCGGCACCATGGGCTGGGCTGCCATGCAGACCCTGCCACGGATGCAGGAACTCAAATCCAGCCGCCAAAACGAAGGCATCCAAGGCCGCGTCCGCGCCTTTCGCATGGGGTTGGACATCATGGAATCGCGCATCCGCGGCTCGGGCTATGGGACCTTCGTGTTTGAGTTTGAAAAGCGCTACCATTACCCCAAGTCCGCGCACAGTTCCTACGTCGGCATCGGCACCGAACTCGGCAAACCCGGCCTTTATCTGTTCCTCGGCATCCTCTATTTCTGCTTCCGAACGCTGATGTCCACCAAAACGACTACCGACGATGAGGAGCGGGTCCGTCGCGTCCTTTTCGTGCTGTTGATCTCCTACGTCGTTTCCTCGTGGATGATCGGGTGGGACAACCGCGTCATTTATTGGCTCATCGCTGCCGCCTGTGCCGCATTCCACCGCATCATGCTGGAAAAAGAACAGGACCGACTCGCGGGTGAAACGACTACTGCTGCAAGCACGGAGATTGATGTCCAGCCCCCGCCGCCCGCGAGCCTTGAAACTCCGTTGCCGGCGCTTCAGCATCAAGCAGTCACGCATACCGAACTTTCGTCCCTCCCCGCCGCCATCGCACCCGTCACCTCCGAGGAAGCCGCTCCGACTCCAACAAAGCCTGCCAATCTGTTTTACCGCACCCGCTGGTATGACTTGGTAGCCATTTTTTTCGTTCTCCAAATCACGATTCTGTTCTGGCGCTACATGATCAAGAAAATGTGACGTGCAAAATCCAGTTTCGTCAGTGGAGGTCGGACGCGCAATGATGCGTTCCGCTGACTACTTGTAAAACGGCCACGCCCGGTTCGGCGCGCCCCAGGCTTATGCTCGCCGCCTGGCTCGCGACTTTGCCGGATTCAATCACGGCATTTGCGCCTCTGCTGGGCACACAAACTGTGCAGTGGTGTTTTCGTGGCCGGCACGTGTGTGCCGGCCAAACAAGGGGCGACTCGCGGGCAAGACCAAGCCCGGCAAAGGCCCGAAAATCATGGGTATGGCCGACGACCACGGGCTTCCTCTCGCGCTGCTCACCGAAAGCGCTTCGCCAGCGGAAGTGAAGCTGGTCAAGCCCCCCTTGCCAGAACGCTTCGTGCCAGAGTTGCCCGAGTTCCTGATCGGCGACAAGGCTTACGCCACCGACCGGCTGGATGAAAGACGCCACTCCCGCTACGGCATCGCCCTGATCGCCCAACAAAATCAACCGGCTCGTGCCGTCGCAAGACGGCCGCCCGCAGCGCCGTTACCGCCGCCGTTGGAAAAGGGAACGCCTCTTTGCTGGGAGTTCCGCCGCGTAGTGGTGCGTTACGAATATCATGCGGAAAACTTTCAGGGCTTCGTCCATCTGGCCGCTGTAATCATTCTCTTGCGGCATTTATGAGATGGCTTTTAGTGATTTTTTAAAGCGGGCAAATCCTTATTTCCTGTCGCGCCACCACTGGGCCACGCGAACAGGATAAAATTCAGCGCCGTGCCGACGGGATCACCCTGGTCCACGTTGCCGGAAATGCGGAAACTCGCGCCCGCCTTGAGCGGCTGCGCGAAGAGCTTGAGTGAACGTCCCTTCACCTGCACACCGTCGCCCGTGGGGCGGAACTCTCTCAGCCAACCCGGCAACGGCGCGGCGGGGTCGTGAGCCACGAACAATTCCAAGTCCCGCGCAGCGGTGCCCACGATGTAGTCGTTCGCCCAGTAATCGCGGTCCTTGTTGGCCGTGCGGATGATGACCGCACCGCGCAGCGACTTCGGCACGGTTTCGAGATATATGGTCGCGTCATCGGTGTAGGCGAGAATGTTCGCGGCCAGCTTGTCCTCCGCGCCGCCCGCGCCTTCGCCGGTGTAGGCGAACGTGGCGAACACGCGGTTATCCGCCGCAACGCGGTTCGTTGCCGGCGAAGCCGCCCGGGCAGCTATCATCGCAGGCAGCGCGGCGGCATCCACGGCGGGACGCGCCGGCAGATCCGCCGGGAATCGCGTCGAAAAAGTCTCCGCTACGCCGCCCGCGACGGCAAAGGGCAGCGACTTCAGCCGCAACGTGGCGGGCGCCAAACCTTCGCGCCGCGCCGTGACCCCGACCTCACCGGCCTGCAATGTGGAGCGCAGGCTCGCGCGATTGATGCCGCACTCGGTGTCGAAGTAGAAGTGATTGATGCTGGCTTCCTTGCCGCTATTGTAACCGCCGCGCCAGATGGCCGGGCCGGTGACTTCAAAATCCACGCGGGCTTGATCCGTCGGGCAGCGGCGGCCTTGCGCATCCACGACTTCCACGTCCACCAATGCCACATCGGAGCCGTCCGCGCGCCAGCCGCCGGGCGCGGTCATCGCTGTGAGCCGCAGCGCGACCGGAGCACCAGCCGTTTGCTTCGTCTGTTCCGCAATGACCTTGCCGTTGCGTGAAGCCACAACTTTGATTTCGCCGGGCGCGAACGCGACGTTGGTCCAGGTGAACAGCGTATCCAGACTGCGCTCGCCGAGACCAAGGCTGCGGCCATTGACGAACAACTCCACTTGGTCCGCGCGGGTGACGGCGAACATGGGCTTCACTGTGCCGGCGGGATAATTCCAGTGGCCGATGAGATGCACGCGCGGCGCGGAGTCCCACGCGGCCTGCAACGCAAAATAGGCTTCCTTGGGCAACCGCACGCCGTCCACTTCGCCGCTTGCGCGGGCGACATCCGTATATTGCCGGCTGCCGTGCGTGCCGTCGGAGAAAATCCAGTTCGCGCCGCCGCAATGCGTCGGGTCGCTGCCGAACTTACTCCACCATTCAAAGATGGCGTTGGTGGCAAAGCCTTCCCCGGCGAGCTGGTAGGTGTTCTTGGCGGAGAGTTTTCCGAGGTTGCCGAAGTCCGGCGGCGAAAATGCGTCCCAGACGCGGCGCGGCACTTCGGTGCGGTCGTATTCACCCTCCAGCGCCGGCAACGTGGGCAGCCCGCGCCCGCGCCCGATGGTCGTGACGTCCAGCGTCACGTGCGGGAGCATCGCCGGCGTGGACATGCGGAAGCCAAAGTAACGCTGCGCATGCGGATCCCATTCGTCCACGATGCGCCGCAACTCGGCGGCGTGCGCCGGTCTGACGTTGTAATTGCCACCTTCCCAGATGCAGATGGAAGGATGGTTGCGGAAATAAATGATCAGGTCGCGGAACGCCGCCGTGCGCGTCTGCCACGGCTTGCCGGCGCAATCGCGCTCGCCGTCGAGGCCTGGCATCAAGGTGACGAGGCCGTATTTGTCCGCGACCTCCACGCCGACGGCAGGGCCGGCGGAATGCCCCCAGCGGATGAAATTGCCGCCCGCTTCCCGCATCAAGCGCAGCGTGTAGTCGTGCAGCCAATCCGGCAACGCGGTGCCCAACCCGGCCCATTCCGCCGTGGGCTTGTGCCCCCAGCCATGCAATTTCAAGCGCTGGCCGTTGATCCAGAATCCGGTGGTTGCATCGAACCGGAACGCGCGAATGCCAAACGGAGTTTCTGCCACATCGCGCCCGGTGTCGCCGGTCTTCACGGTAACGCGCACGGTGTAGCAATAGGGATAATCCGGCTGCCAGAGTTGCGGGTCGGCGACTTTGAGTTGCGCGGCGACCTTGGATTTTTTTCCGGCGGCAATCGTGGCTGGAGCGGCGGCGGCGGTGGCAACAACTTTGCCGGTGTTGTCCACGAGCGCGAACTCCACCGTCGGCGAAGCGGTGGCGGAAGTATCGTTCTGGATTTCGGCGGTCACGCCCACCACGGCCTGCGCGGGCGCGAGGGATTCCGTCCACGCATAAACCCCCTCGGTCTGAAGGTGCGCATACAACGGGAGCGTGACGTGCACCGGATCAGTGATGTGCAGGGATACATTGCGGTAGATGCCGCCGTGAGGCGGATGCCAGTTCGGATGATGCCAC
>JAFMIX010000075.1 GCA_017853785.1 Verrucomicrobiales bacterium | reverse complement strand
GAGGTTTTCCCAAGTTCGTGTCCCGTATCTGTGTTCATCTGATTCAGATTTCCATGGGCGCGGCGCTGTTCGTGAACGCTGCCGGTGCTGAGCCGTCTCAGGATTCTTCCCTCCGCATCTGGTTTCGCCAGCCGACGACGAATTGGAATGAGGCCTTGCCGATCGGCAACGGACGGCTGGGCGCGATGGTGTTCGGCGGCGTGGCGAAGGAGCGGTTCCAATTGAACGAGGAAAGCCTTTGGGGCGGTTGCCCTGTGGATGCCTACCCGCCAGATTTTTCGAACCACCTGGCGAAAGTACAGGAATTGTTGTTCGCGGGAAAAAATGCGGAGGCCCACGCCTGCGGCGTCGAACACCTGACTGCTCGCCCTACCTCGTTCAGATCCTATCAACCTTTCGGCGATCTTTGGCTGGACTTCGGCGGAGGTGAGGCGACCAACGCTTATTGTCGGGAATTGCTTTTGGCCGATGGGATCTCTCGTGTCACGGTTCGCCAGGGGCGGGCGAACATCACGCGGGAAGCCTTCGTTTCCGCCCCGGATGATGTGTTGGTGGTTCGCATCGCAACCGACGAGCCGGGGTCTTTGGATTTCAAGATCTCTCTCACTCGTTCCCGTGACGCCGTGGTGGTGGCTGGCGGCGCTGGCGCGCTAAAACTCGATGGGCAGGTGGTGGATGTGCCAGACAAGGACGGTAATCGCCTCAACCAGGCCGGTGGGAACGGACCCGGGGGCGAACACATGAGATTTGCCGGACGGCTGCTTGCGCGGGTGGATCGCGGTGGCGTCTCTGCCGAGGGAAACAAACTTCAGGTGAAGGGCGCAACCGAGGCGGTGCTGCTGTTCACCGCCGCTACGGATTACAGCCTCGCCAAGATGGACTTTGACCGCGACATCGATCCCGCGCGCGCTTGCGATCGGATCCTGGCGAAGGCCTCCGGGAAAAAGTGGGCGGAGTTGCTCGCAACGCATCGGGCGGAGCACCGCGCGATGTTCAACCGCGTTTCCATCCAACTTGGGTCGGGTGACTCGGCGGCGGGAAAAACCCCCACGGACGAGCGTGTCGCTGCTGTGCGCGGCGGCGCGGATGATCCGGGGTTGGTCGCGTTGCACTTTCAGTTTGGCCGCTATCTGCTCATGGGAAGTTCGCGCCGCCCGGCGCGGCTGCCGGCAAATTTGCAGGGCATTTGGAACGACCGCTTGCCCGCGCCGTGGCAATCGGATTTCCATCTCAACATCAATCTCCAGATGAATTACTGGCCGGCTCGCGTCGCCAATCTGCCTGCAACCATCGAGCCGTTGATGGACTGGTTCGAGCGCCTGGCCCAGCGCGGCCAAGAATCAGCCCGGCGGCTCTACGGTTCGGATGGGTGGGTCTGTTTTCATGCCACCAATCCCTTCGGGCGCGTGACGCCGAGCGCTTCGTTTCCTGAATCGCAGTTCAACAATGGCACGCTCGACCCTCTTTGCGGCGCCTGGATGGCGGCGGAATTGTTTGATCACTATCAGTTCACTGGCGACAGGCAATTCCTGCGGCGGTTGTATCCAATTTTGAAAGGCGCTTCGGAATTTGTGTTGGACACGTTGGTCGCCGCGCCAGACGGAAGCCTCGTTATCACGCCATCCACTTCACCTGAAAACCAGTACCTCCAACCGGACACGAACCAAAAACTGCGCATCACGATCGGCTCCACGTATCACATGAGCCTGGTGCGCGCGATTTTTGACGCCACTGATCGTGCGGCGGCGATACTCGGTACCGACCCGGAAATGCGCGAACGCATCACGGCCGCGCGCGCTCAACTCCCTCCGATCAAGCTCGGCCCCGACGGTCGTATCCTGGAATGGTCTGAGCCGTTGCCGGAGGCTGAACCGGGGCATAGGCATGTTTCCCCCGTCGTCGGCTTGTATCCGTTCGATCTCATCACTCCTGTCACGCCGGATTTGTTTGCGGGCGCCCGCAAGCTGCTTGATGTTCGGCTGGCCAACGGCGGCGGCGGCACTGGCTGGAGCCGGGCCTGGATGATTAATCTTTATGCCCGCCTGCGCGATGGTGATGCGGCGCGTGAGCATTACCTGACGTTGTTGCGGCGCAGTACGCTGCCGAATCTGTTCGACACCCATCCGCCGTTTCAGATTGATGGCAATTTCGGCGGGTGCGCCGGGCTCGCGGAGATGCTGCTCCAAAGCCATCTCCGGGTTGATGCCGACGGGACGCCGGACGCTCAAGGATCGAACAAACACAATTTTCTCATCGAACTGCTGCCTGCGCTGCCGGGTGGTTGGCCCGAGGGTTACGTTAGGGGATTGTGTGCGCGCGGCGGATATGAGGTCGATCTCGAATGGCGGCAGGCACGTCTGCAGAGTTGTTCGCTGAGGAATGTTTCTGCTTCGTCCGGTCAGGCCTGGGTGCGATATGGTGATCGCACCACGAGCATATCTGTGCCGGTCGGAAAATCCGTTCGCTTGACCCCGGAAAACTTTCCCTGACGGGCCTTCGCTGGAAGCGACCACGGCAATGGATTTCCCGTGCCGCCTTGGCGGTTTCGATTTGTGTCACGGCAACCTATGACAGTCGTTTCGTTCGCTTAAGTATTGGTGGCTGGTTAGGTTTGCTCCCATCATCTCTCATCCAAACTGTGAATTTAAGAGTATCTCCTCGACGTGACGGGTTTTCCGGGAATCGGCGCCAGGCGGTGTCGGGCTTTTCGCTATGGGCCGCGATTCGGATTTCCATCTGCATTTTGATAAGTGCGTCTTCCAGTCAGGGGCAAGGCGCTACGAATGGATCACCGTTTGCCATCGCCAGCGAGGCTGCGTTCTT
Source organism: Verrucomicrobiales bacterium (assembly GCA_017853785.1). Lineage (GTDB taxonomy): Bacteria > Verrucomicrobiota > Verrucomicrobiia > Limisphaerales > JAFMIX01 > JAFMIX01. The sequence goes on along the minus strand of JAFMIX010000075.1, from coordinate 5,996 downwards.
CGCGTTGGTTGAGTTGGAAAGGCCCGAATTGGCGGCGGTGAGCAACGCTGTTCATGCCGCTGACTGGCCTGAGGCAAAGCAGGCGTGGGCTGATCATCTGGGCCGTCGCACCAGTCCGGTGTGGTATTGGTCCAGGCGCGACCGGCCGGCTTTTGCAGCGGTGCACGCGGAGCGGTTCGGCGGACTGGAACGTTACACCAATGCCGCGAACGCCGTGCTGGCGCGCGATTTCAACCTGCTCGGCGTCCGCAAGCAACTTGAGCCGAAGATGGATTGGCTGCACGGACCGGTGGAATGGACCCACGTGCTCAGCCGGTTCGGTTATTGGGGTGATCTGGGGCGAGCCTATTGGGGAACGGGCGATCGCGCCTACGCGGCGGACTTTGTTTTCATGCTCAAGGATTGGGTGGAAGCGAATCCGGTGCCGGACACTGTCTCGAATTTACGCGGCGAAGACGGTTCGGTGTGGCGCACGCTGGAGACGGGCATCCGCGGTCAGAGCTGGTTTGACCAGCTCGAGTTTTTCATGGATGCGCCCGAGTTCGACGCCGAGGCGAAATTCATCCTGACCCGTTCGCTGGTGGAACACGCGAACTATCTCATGGCGCATACCACGAGGTACCGGCCCGGAAACTGGCAGGTGTGCGAGTCCGCCGGGCTGGCCACCATCGGCATCATGCTGCCGGAATTCAAGGCCGCCGCAGACTGGCGCAGGACCGGGTTGGACATGCTGTATCAACACATAGAGCGGGACGTCGAGCCGGATGGTTTTCACGGCGAACTTACCCCCGGCTATCACCGTTGGGTCATGCTGCAATTTCTTCAGACCGCGCGGCTCTGTGAACTGAACGGCGTTCCGCTGGAGGACTTTCGCGCGCGGCATGAGCAGATGTTTGAAGTTTTTCTCAAGCTGCGCCGCCCCAATGGCACCTATCCGCCGGTGGGGGATGCGGGCCGGGGCGAGACCGGTATCTCAGAAGTGATGGCGCTGGGGGCGCTGCTCTATGACCGGCCCGATTTCCGTTACTTCGCCGACACCAAATGCCAGGAGAGCTGGGTGTGGTTGTTCGGGCCGGACGTTTGTGGGCGCATCGGAGGGGGCGTGGAGTTGCCGCCTGAATTCACATCCGTGCTGCTGCCCGATTCCCAATATGCCGTCATGCGCTCGGGCTGGGGCGCGCAGGATAAATATCTGTTCTTCGACTGCGCTCCCTGGCGTGGCGGCCACAGCCACCAGGACCGGTTGCAAGTCAGTGTGTTTGCCGGGCGCGACCTGATCGTGGATGCCGGCCAGATCAGCTATGACCAGCCGTTGTCCCGCAACCTGCGTCTCAGCGCCCAGCACAGTGTGGTGATTGTGGATGAGGGTGAGCAGTTGCAGGGCGATCCAAAATTGTTGAGCTGGCACACCGATGCGCAGGCCGACTTCGCGAGCGGCCTGGTTGAAACCAACGAGCTAAAACACCAACGCAGCGTGCTGTTCGTCAAACCCAACTATTGGGTCGTGGTGGATCATGTTTCTGGTCCAGCAAAACACGAAGTGACGCGGCTCTTCCAGTTTGCACCGGGAAAGGTGAACGCGGACCGGCATTCGGCCAGCACCACCTTCCCGAACGGGATGAACATCCGCGTGCAGTCCGTGGACAACGCGCGGCTGGAATTGCGGCGCGGCATGGTCGGTGGGCCGTTTAATGATGTGGTGGAGAATTCCGTTGCTGCGTTTGTCTCGCGCGGCAAACTGCCCATGACGCTCTGCACGGTGCTTTTGCCGTTTGAACGCGCCCAGGAACTCCCGGAGGTCAAACCGCTGAAGCCGCTCACGCCGGGCGAGGCGCGCTTGGAACTGGTCTTTCCCAACGGCCAGCGCGACGAGATCGCGATCGCTGCCGAACCGGTGGCGATGAGCCTTGATGGCCAGAAGACGACCGCTCAGGCGCTTTGCCTTCGCAACGGGCCAGTGGCGACCACGGTCATCAAGGTTGCGGGCGGGATCCAAAAGACGAACTGACAGTAAAAAACGAGATGAACCCCCTTACCTCACGAATGCTCCCGCTGATCGGCTGCCTGGCGATGGGCCAGCCTTTTGCCGTCGCCCAGGCGCCCACCGCCGACGCCCGCGTGGACGCCGTGTTCCTGGCGCAGACGCACGTGATGCAGCCGGACCAGCCCTACTTCAAGTTGACGGGCGATCGCGATTCGTTGCTCAAGGCCCACATCATCTCGCCCAGTGGCGCTGCCGCGCCGGAGGTGTTTGCGGTGGTCATCAGTGGCGGCGCCACCAATAAGCTTGAACTTAAAGGCCCGTCCACGTTGCCCCAGTCGTTGCCTTCCGCGCCGGGTGTGGTTCAGCATCGGTTGGCAGACAGCTTCACGGCGATCATTCCCGCGAGGATGGTTCGCTCGGGAATGCAACTTGAGGTCCACGCCGGTTCGAGCGTCTGGCGGCGCGGCATCAAGGTGGGTGCTCCCACCGTCGTTCACATGAAGATGTTCGACGTGCATTATTTCGGTCGGGGCGACCAGGACTATCCGCCTCACTTTCTCAAGGAGTTGGAATCAAAGTGGCCGGTCGCAAAACTGGAGATCGAGCGGGTGCGCGGCATCAACTTTTCTGAGCTGGTCATTCCGGCGCGCGACAACCTGCCGGCGGCGCGCGTGGCTTCGCCGGCGGATTACCGGCAGAAGACCGGTGCGAAGTTCGACGGTGAGCAAGCCGCCGCATTGCAATGGGTGTGGGCCTTGTCGCGCGCGGGCGGCAACCGCGACGTGGCCATGTGTTACGTCAACATCCTCGGCGTCAACGCCGGCGGGCAGGCGGGCGGCTTCAACGGCGTGGGGGCGATCCACCTTGGCATCATGCACCACGAACTAGGGCACGCACTCGGCCTCCCGCACGTCGGCGAACAAAAGGATTATCCCTATCGCGGCGAGCTGTTCGGCATCAAGCCGCCCAAGGTTCTTAATGAGGTTCACGTCGGCCCGACTTGGGCGTTCGATTTGCCGTCGCTCACCTTCATTCCGCCCACGGTGCAGCGCGCCAGTTCGCGCTGGCCGGCGGGCGTTTACAAGGCGGATCCCATGCAGGGTGGTGGCGATGGTGATCAGGAGCAACAGTTCAAGTTGCGTCACTTCTCTGATTACAACGTCCATCGGATGCAATCGTTCCTGGAGCGGCGCGTGGCGGTGCGGCGGGGTGGCAACTATTTCAAGTGGAACGCCGCCGCCGGCGATTACACCAAGCGACTCGAGAATGACGGGGTCACGTATCCCATTGAGCAGGACGTGCCCGTCATCAGCGTGATGGCGGCGATGACCGTGGCCGATGCGGACGTGAACCTGGTTTATCCCCCCATTGGACCGTACAGCGGCAATCTCATCCGCACCTTTGATCCGCGCGTGGCTGCCGACCGCGACGCGGCGCGCAAAATGTTTTCCCCGCGGGCAGGGTGCGATTTCTCGCTCAAGGTTGTTCAAGGCGGCAGGGAAAGTTACTATCTTCTCGCTGCCAGCGCGGCCGATGAGAAGGATCCCACAGCCTTGCGTAGCCTGACGACGGCGGCGGTGAACCTGCGGAGCGATAACGGCCCGGTCACGGCGGTGGAATTGCTCCACACCCCGGCGGCGGATCAAGCGGGGCTGCCGGAAAAACCCGCCGTGCTGGCGCGATGGCCGAAAAAGTGAACCCCAATATATCCCCATCCGCGATATGAAAGCCATGTCCACGACCAATAAACTGAGATTCGTCCCCGCTCTGGCCGTCGTTGCGATGTGTGTGCTGGGTGCCAGCCGCGCTGGCGCAGCGCCAGTCCATCTGGTTGCACAATCACCTGTGAGCATCACCAACGTCGCGCCCGGTGTGGTGCTCGTGGACTTTGGCCGCGTGGCCTTCGGCAATCTTAAACTCGTGCCGCCCGCCAGCGCCACGAACGAAATCATGGTTCATTTTGGCGAGGCGTTCACGCAGGGCCGCATTGAGCGCAAGCCGCCCGGCTCAGTGCGTTACGCGACGACCAATGCTGTGCTCGCCGGCAAACCGTTGGTCGTCGCGCCTGCTCCGGATGCCCGCAATACCGAGGTGGTCAGCGACAAGCATCCGCCGGCCATCCTGACGCCTGCCGATTGGGACGTGGTCCTGCCGTTTCGCTGGGCGGAAATCGAGGGCTGGCCGGGTGAACTGTTGCCGGGCCACATTATCCGGCAGGCCGCGTTTGTTGCAACTTGGGATGACGATGCCGCCGCGTTCCGTTGTTCCGATGAAATGCTGAATCAAATCTGGGAGCTGTCCCGTTACTCGATCAAGGCGACGACGTTCGCCGGGGTCTATGTGGATGGGGATCGGGAGCGCATTCCCTATGAGGCGGATGCGTACTTGAACCAGCTCAGCCATTACTACACCGACCATGACCTGCAGATGGCTCGCGATACCTTCGATCATTTGATGCAGCACGGCACCTGGCCGAGTGAATGGCCGCCGCACATGGTGTTCATGGCTTACGCGGATTGGATGCAGACGGGCGACACGAACTGGCTCGCCACGCGGTATGGGTCGCTCAAGTCAAAATTGTTGCTGGATCGGGCGGGCACGGATGGGCTCGTGCAGAGCAGTGAAGCGCAGATCAAGCGGGGCGACATCGTGGACTGGCCGGCGAAGGAGCGCGACGGCTACGTGTTCACGGAACTCAACACCGTCGTGAATGCCTTTCATCTTCGCACCTTGGAAATGATGGCGGAACTGGGTCGGGCGATCGGGCGGGACCAGGAGGCCGGCGCGTATTCTTCGCGCGCTGCCCAAGTGCGCTCATCCTTCCAGCAAAAATTCTTCGATCCTGTGCGCGGCGTGCATCGTGACGGCGCAACCACGGACCACGCCTCGTTGCACGCAAACCTGTTCCCGCTCGCTTTCGGTCTGGTGCCGGAGACGAACCGTGCCACCGTGGCTGCATGGCTCGCTGGACGCGGGATGCGTTGCTCGGTTTATGCGGCGCAATATCTGATGGAGGGATTGTTTGAAAGCGGGCAGGGGGATGCGGCCATCCAGCTGATGACTGTGCCCGGCGACCGGAGCTGGCGGCACATGGTTGAGAGCGGCACCACGATCACCTGGGAAGCCTGGGACCAGAAATATAAACCCAATCAGGACTGGAATCACGCCTGGGGTGCGGCGCCGGCGAATCTGCTGCCGCGCTATGTGCTCGGCGCGCGCGCGCTCGAACCGGGCTGGCAACGGGCTTTGATCCAGCCGAATTGCGGCGCCTTGACCTATGCGTCAGGCAAAGTTCCCACTCCCCGCGGGCCGATCGAGATCGAGTGGAAGCGGGGTGCGACTTTCGCTCTGTCGCTCGCATTGCCGCCAAACCTGCCGGCCCGCGTGGAGTTGCCGGCTTTCGCCGATGCCAAACAGGTTCTGCTCAACGGCCAGCCGGTCAGGGCAAGACTGGACAGGGACCGATGGGTTCTCGCAGAGCCTGTTTGCGGTAAGGCCCGCATTGAAGTTCGCTAGAAACCAATGGCCTACGACAGTGCCATGGGCTCTTTTATCCCCCAGCCATGAGGTGCCAAGCCATACCTGAATTTGGGCCGAGCCAGAAGATTGGCTCCCCGGGCCAGACCGCGGCGGTCACTCGGCCCGCTCTCCCATGATGCGCGTTGCTTTATCGAGGATGATGTCAGCCAGTCTCTTGCTGATGACGGGCGGCATTCTTGCGCCGGCCGGAGTTTCCGCACCGCTCTTAACGCAGTCCGGCAGCCACTCTTCTTTCAGTGAAATCCTGAAAAGCGGTGCCTTGCCAAAAGGTGAGAATTCGAAGCGGGGCGTGAAGGGTTCGGTGATTCAAGTGAACCGCCAACTGGTGGAACTGACTCCCGAATCCCGCCAGCCGATTCCCCAGGCCATAAAGAACCATACCCTGGGTAATAGCGCGATTCCGCGCGGCGATTTTCCTAAGTGGTCTCGGTGGTATCAGGAGGATGGCAGCACCCAGATCTTCAGACTGTTC
>JAFMIX010000074.1 GCA_017853785.1 Verrucomicrobiales bacterium | reverse complement strand
GTAGCCGTACAGGTTGATGTAGGTGGGGATGTTCAGCGCCATCGGGCGCGGTTTTTCTTGGGCTGCGATTTGCGTAGCTGCCGCCCTGTCTGTTTCCTTTTTCGCAGGCGCAATAAAAGCGTTTGTGGCAAAATCAATCTGGTTACCGTCGAAATTGTTGTTGCAGTAGATGAGAATCTTCGTGTTGGGATTGGGGATAACCTTTGCCAGATTGTCTTGGGTGAAATCATTGAAAGCGAGGCGCTTTACTCCTTTGATGTGAAGGCGACCAAATCGAAAATCTGAGCGGGAATCAAATATTATGACTCCTTCCTCCTTGCTCATCTTGAGGAATGTGTTGAGGTCGATAAGACAGCTGGCGCGGTAAATCTCCACTTCGGCGGCAATCGCTTTGAAGTCTTAAAAGCTGACTTTGGCTTTGGGGTAGTTTGTGTTCTGTGCAAACCCCAAGTTGGCAGACAAAAGCAGCGCCAGTTGGGAGAACAAAGTAGATTTCACAGTCATTCCGATTCTGAAATTGACGCTATTCCTACTACTGGCTGTTGTCCACCGCATATTGCGATTCAACATTGTAACGGCTTGCGGCGGGTTGTTATCCTGCGCGTATGACTCGCACCAAATCCGAAGCCCTCTTCGCCGAAGCATTGAAATACATCCCCGGCGGGGTGAATTCTCCGGTGCGCGCGTTTCGCGCGGTGGGCGGGCAGCCGTTCTTCGTCAATCGCGCCGCCGGTTGCCGTGTCTGGGACGTGGACGGCAACGAATACATTGATTACGTCGGCACTTGGGGGCCAGCCATCATCGGGCACGCGCATCCGAAGATCATTTCCGCCGTCAAAGCCGCTGCCGACCACGGCACGAGCTTTGGCATCCCGAATCCGTTCGAGGTCACGATGGCAAAGCGCATCTGCCAGCTCGTGCCCAGCGTGCAGAAAATCCGCATGACCAGCAGCGGCACGGAGGCGTGCATGAGCGCCATCCGGCTGGCCCGCGGCTTCACGAAGCGGGACAGGATCATCAAGTTTGACGGCTGCTACCACGGCCACGTCGATTCGCTCCTCGTGAAGGCCGGTTCGGGCGCGCTCACCTTTGGCAACCCGGACAGCGCCGGTGTGCCGGCGGATTTCGCGAAGCACACGTTGGTGCTGCCCTACAACGAAATCGAGCCGCTCAAGGCGGCGTTTGCCGCGAACAAGGATCAGATCGCTTGCATCATCGTCGAGCCAGTGGCGGGCAACGCGGGGTTGTTCATCCCGAAACCGGGCTGGCTGGAATTTCTCCGCGAAATCACGCAGGCGAACGGCGCGTTGTTGATCTTCGACGAAGTAATGACGGGCTTCCGCCTCGCGCTTGGCGGCGCGCAGGAGCGCTTTGGCATCACGCCAGACCTCTCGACGTTCGGCAAGATCATCGGCGGCGGGCTGCCGGTGGGCGCATTCGGCGGGCGGGCGGACATCATGGATTATCTCGCGCCGCTCGGCCCGGTCTATCAGGCGGGTACGCTCAGCGGTAATCCGCTGGCGATGGCGGCTGGCTTGGCGAATCTGGACGAGTTGAGCGCCAATAATAACTACGGCCGACTCGAGCAGCTTGGAGCCTTGCTTGAAGCGGGAATGAAGAACGCCGCTAAGGCCGCAGGCCTGCCGGTGGTGTTCAACCGTTGCGGCTCGATGTTCTGCGGCTATTTCACGAGCGAGCCCGTCCACAACCTCGCCGACGCGATGAAGAGTGACCGCGAGCGCTTCAAGAAATTCTTCCACGGCATGCTGGACGCGGGCGTGTATCTCGCGCCCTCGCAGTTCGAGGCGGGCTTTGTTTCCGTCGCGCACACCGAGGCGGACATCGAGCAGACGGTTAGCACGGCGGCGAAAGTGATGAAGGGGCTTTAATCGCTATGCGCATTCTCGCTCTCGACCACGGAACAGTTCGCATCGGCGTCGCTGTGAGCGACGAGATGAAGCTGATTGCCACGCCGCTGGAATACATCCCCGCCGAGCCGTTCGCGGATTTTCTGGTGCGCCTCAAGGAAATCCTGCGCGACAAGGAGGTGGAGCTGATTCTCATCGGGATGCCGCGCAACATGAACGGCAGCTACGGCCCGGCGGCGCTCAAAGTGCAGGAGTTCGTGGCGGTGCTGAACAGCGCGCTCACCGTGCCCATCAAGTTGTGGGACGAGCGGCTGACTTCCACGCAGGCGAACCGGTATCTCATCGAGGGCAACGTCCGCCGCGCCGACCGCAAACAGAAGGTGGACAAGGCGGCGGCGGCCATCCTGCTGCAAAGCTATTTGGACAGCATCGCTTGATTTCAGCCACAGATTTTCACAGATGAAACACAGATGCGGAATTCCGGTCTTTGAATCTGTGTTCAATCTGTGTTTCATCTGTGGCTAAGAATGTCAGACCTGCTCAAATTCAAACTCACCATCGCCTACGACGGCGCGGCTTACCAAGGCTGGCAGGTGCAGAAAATCGGCACGGGCGTGCAGGAAAAGGTCGAGGCCGCGCTCGGCAAACTGTTTCCGAGCGTGAAGCGCATCCACAGCTCCAGCCGTACGGACACCGGCGTGCACGCGCTCGGCATGGTGGCGCACGTGGAGATTCCGCGCGCGGAGTTCAAGTTGCCGGTGCGCCGGCTCGCACTCTCGCTCAATGCGTTCCTGCCGGACGACATCCGGGTGCTCGCGGCGGTGCGGTGTCCCGCGAAGTTTCACGCGCGGTTCGACGCCACGGGCAAGCAGTATCGCTATTCCGTCTGGAATCACCACGCCATGAACCCGCTGCTCGCCGGGCGTGCGTGGCATGTGCCGGTGAAAGCCGACCTCGCGAAGATGCGCGCGGCGGCGAAGCTGTTCCTCGGCAAGCATGATTTCAAATCCTTCGCCGGCACGCGCGATTATGAGATGGCGTCCACGGTCCGGACGTTGACGCGTTGCGACATCCAACGCAGCGGGCCGCAATACACGTTCATCATCGAAGGCGACGGGTTTCTCTACAAGATGTGCCGGGGCATCGTGGGCACGCTGGTGCAGGTGGGGCAGGGGAAGATTCCCATGGCGAAAGTGGAGAAGATTCTCGCGCACCGCGACCGTGCCGCCGCCGGCATGACCGCGCCGGCGCATGGGCTCGTGTTGTGGAAAGTGTTCTACAAGTCCAAGGCTCAAAGTCCAAAGTCCAAAGTCTGACTTCATGCACATCGTCTTGGTCGAACCGGAAATTCCGCCAAACACGGGCAACGTGGCCCGGCTCTGTGCGGCCACGCGCACGACGCTGCACCTGATCGAGCCCTTCGGCTTCAAGCTGGATGACGCGCAGCTCAAACGCGCCGGGATGGATTACTGGCAACACGTCGCATGGCATCGCTGGAAAAACTGGACGGCATTCACAGCGCAACTGCCGGTGGCGGCGCGGCTGTGGTTCATCGAGTCGGACGGACCGCAGCGGTATGACGCGGTGAAGTTCGCGGCGGACGATTACCTCGTATTTGGCCGCGAGACGGCGGGTTTGCCCCAACAGTTGCTGGCGGAAAATCGCGAGCGGTGGCTGCGGATTCCGATGTTCAACGCGCAGGCGCGGTCGCTGAATTTGTCGAATTGTGCGGCGCTGGTGTTGTTTGAGGCGTTGCGGCAGCAGGGTTTTGCGGGTGAGATTTGAAGTTTGTCAAAGTAGGGAAGGGCGGCTAGCTTGCGGGATGGTCGGGCGCTTGGCGCAGTGGTAGCGCAGCAGCTTTACACGCTGTGGGTCGGGGGTTCGAATCCCTCAGCGCCCACCATTTTTCTTTTGTGAATATCCCTGCCTTGCTTCGACGCGGCGCGCGGCTGTAAATTTGCCGCCATGTCGCACGCCGACTTTGTTCATCTACACTTGCACACCGAGTATTCGTTGCTCGATGGCGCGTGCCGGTTGGACAAGCTGGTCGCGAAGGCGCACGACTTGAAGTTCGGCTCGCTCGCCATCACCGACCACGGCGCGATGCACGGCGTGGTGGATTTCTACAAGGAGGCGCGCGAAAAAGGCATCAAACCCATCATCGGCTGCGAAGTCTATGTCGCGCCCGGCTCGCGGCTGGAAAAGAAGTCCGCCACCGGCGGCAAGGATGTCTACAACCACCTCGTGTTGCTCGCGAAGGACGAGGTCGGCTACAAGAATCTCGTAAAACTCACCACGGCGGCGCATCTGGACGGCTATTATTACAAGCCGCGCATCGATAAACAGATCCTGGCGGCGCATCGCGAAGGATTGATCGCGCTCTCGGGCTGTCTTGCCAGCGAAATCCCCGAGGCGATCATGAAGGATCAGCTTGCCCGGGCGCGCGATGCGCTGGACTGGTTTAAGCAGACGCTCGGCGCGGAGAATTTTTACCTCGAACTCCAGAACCATGGAATGGCCGAACAGGCGAAGGTGAACAAGCAGCTCATCCCTTGGGCGAAGGAGTTCGGCCTGAAATGCGTGGCGACGAATGACGTGCATTACATCGAAAAAGGTCATTCGCACGCGCACGACTGCCTGGTGTGCATCGGTACGCAGTCGCAATTGAGCGATCCCAAGCGTATGAGTGCGGGCTATGTGCCGGAGCAGTTTTTTCTGCGCAGCGCCGAGGAGATGAAGGCGCGGTTCGCGGAAATCCCCGAGGCCATCACGAACACCTTGGAGGTTGCGGAGAAATGCAACGTGGAGTTCGATTTCAAGACGCTGCACTACCCGGTGTTTCATCCGCCGGAGCATTTCACGCGGGAAGGCTTCCTGCGGCAGTGGCTCGCGGAAGGACTGTTCCGCCGCTACACCATCCACGCGAAGGCGGAGGGAAAGGAATTCATCGTCACGGGTATCACTGACCCGCAGCGGCTGCCGACTTACCAGAAGTCAGAATCCGCAAGCCAGGAGTCGGCGGGAAATGTATTGGACCAACCCGCCGTGGCTGCGGCCATCAAGGTGGTGATTGATCGCTTGAAAATCGAGATGGCGGTCATCGAGAAGACCGGATTTATCGACTACTTCCTCATCGTCGGCGATTTCATTCGCTACGGCCGCAGCAAGGGTATCGCTTGCGTGGCGCGCGGCAGCGCCGCTGGTTCGCTTGTCACCTATTTGCTGGAGATCGCAAACGTGGATCCGATCCGCTACGGGCTGCTGTTCGAGCGCTTCCTGAATCCCGAGCGCGTTAACCCGCCCGATATCGACATCGACTTTTCCGACGACCGCCGCGCGGACGTCATTGAATACGTGCGCCAGAAATACGGGAACGATTCCGTGGCGCAGATCATCACGTTCGGCACGATGGGCGCGAAGTCGGTCGTCCGCGACGTGGGCCGCGTGATGGGCCTCGGCTACGGCGAGTGCGACCGGCTGGCGAAGATGATCCCGTTCGACTTGAAGATGACGCTGGAGAAGGCACTCAAGCAATCGCCTGACCTCAAGCAGGCCTACGAAAACGAGGAGGCCACGCGCGAGCTGATCGACACCGCGCTCATTCTCGAAGACCTCACGCGCAACGCCAGCGTCCATGCGGCGGGCGTGGTCATCGGCGATCAACCGCTGGTGAACCTGCTCCCGCTCAAGACCGACGACGACGGTGGGATTGTCACGCAATACGCGATGGGCCCGGTGGGTGAACTCGGCTTGCTGAAGATGGATTTTCTCGGGTTGAAGACGCTCACGGTCATCCGCAATGCCTGCGAGATGGTCCGGCAGACGCAGGGTGTCACGGTGGACGTGGACCAGTTGCCGTTGGACGATGCGAAGACCTACGCTTTACTCAATCGTGCGGAAACGCTCGGCATTTTCCAGTTGGAATCCGGCGGCATGCGCGACTTGTGCCGGAAGTTCCAGATCGCGAGCGTGGAGCACATCACGGCGCTCGTGGCGTTGTATCGGCCCGGCCCGATGGACCTCATCCCCGAATTCATCAAGCGGCGGCATGGTGAGGTGAAGGTGGAATACGAGCATCCCTTGCTCGAACCCATCGCGAAAGAAACCTACGGCATTCTCATCTACCAGGAACAGGTGATGCAGGCCGCGCAGCTTCTCGGCGGCTACACGCTGGGCGGCGCGGACTTGCTGCGGCGCGCGATGGGCAAGAAGAAGGTCGAGGAAATGCAAAAGCACCGCGACATCTTCGTGAAGGGTTGCCAGGAGAAGAACCACATCCCCAAGGCGAAGGCGAACCAGATTTTCGACTTGCTCGAAAAGTTTGCCGGTTACGGTTTCAACAAGTCGCACGCCGCCGCGTATGCGGTCGTGGCGTATCAGACCGCGTATCTGAAGGCGAATTACCCCGTCGAGTTCCTCTGCGCGATGATGACGAACGACATGGGCGACACGGAGAAGTTGAGCCAATACATCGCCGAGGCGCGCACCATGGGCGTGGAAGTGCTCGCGCCCGATGTCAACGAGAGCGGCGTGGTGTTCGCGCCGGCCCGTGGGGGCAAGGTCATCCGCTTCGGCCTCGCCGCCATCAAGGGCGTGGGCGAAGGCGCGGTGCAAACGATTCTGAAAGCGCGCGAGGCCGGGGGGAAATTCACTTCACTGGCCGATTTGTGCGAACGCGTGGACGGTCGCACGATGAACCGGAAAATTTTGGAGGCGCTCATCAAATCCGGGGCCTGCGACTGCCTCGGGCAAAACCGTGCCACGCAGTTCGCCCAGATCGAGCGCACATTGCTGCGCGCCGCCAGCATCATCAGCGACCGGCAGAAGGGGCAAAGCTCCCTCTTCGGCGCGCTGGAGGACAAGGCCGCCGCCGCCATGCCCGAAGCCATCAACGCGTTGCCCGAGTGGCCGCAACACGAGTTGCTCGCGCATGAAAAAGAACTCCTGGGCTTCTATGTGACCGGGCATCCGCTCACGCCTTTTGCGCCCATCTTGGAAAAATATTGCCTGACCACCACCGCCAAACTCGCCGAAATGCCAAACCGCGGCCTCACCCGCATCGGCGGCATGATTGCGGCGGTGCAGAGCGGCTTTTCCAAAAAGACCGGCAAGCCCTATTCCATCGTCACCCTCGAAGACCTCGAAGGCTCCGTGCAAGTGCTTTGCATGAACGAGAACTACGACAAGTATCGTGAGCTGCTGGTCGTCAATAAAGCCCTCCTGGTCATTGGCGAGGTCAACACCACTGAGGATAAACCGAAGATTTTCCCCCAAGAAATCATGCCGTTGGAGGACGCCCCAAAAAAGTTCACCAAGCAGGTCCATTTCCGCCTTCACACGGCACACCTGCGACCTGAAGACATCGCGGGGGTGCACGAGCTGGCGGTAGCGCACCCCGGCAAATGTCCGCTGTTCCTTTGTTTCATGCGGCCGACGGGCCAGGTGATATTCATCGAGTCGAACGACCGGTTCTTCGTCACCCCGTCCCGCCAGCTTCATGAAGCGGCTGACGCCAAATACGGCGAGGACACCTACTATGTGAAGGTGGATTCCAGCCTGCCTGAGCGGCAGCAACGGCGGTGGGAGCGTAAACCCGACGGCGAAAACGGCGAGCGATAAAAAAACCGGGCTGGTAAGTCAGAGGATGACTAACCAGCCCGGGGAATTTTCGATTGAACAACAGTGGGATTACGGAGAATTCCGATTGCGGGCCTGTTCTCACCTGCAACCGAAAACTGCTGAACCTGCCCTAACCGGCAACTGGTTCAAAATCTATCTCCCGAACTGCTCTCAAATTCCGAGCCTATTAAACCATGGTTTCTACTTTTTGTCAAACGAGATGTTTAAATATAAGCATTCCTATTGCAAGTTGGTCGGCCCCGGGGCTCTGCTTAAACGGCCCGGCTGAGCCAAGAAGCGCTGTGGTGACATTTTCCCTGCGGCAGTCATTGCCGCCGTGACTTTGAAAGTTAGTTTCTGGAATTGAACCCGGTCCGTCCCCCTCGGTGTCGGTATGCGCATACTCCTTGACCGAAACCTGGTGCCCCTTAAATTTGGCAGCCAGCAATACAACGAAAGCAAATTCAACTAAACACCCCCAAATAATTATGGCTCAACGACCCCTGAATGTCGGTCTCATCGGCGGCGGCAAAGGCGCGTTCATTGTCAATCCCCACCAAAAAGCGATCCACTTCGACGGCACCCGCCGCGTCACCGCCGGCGCGCTCTCGTCCAATCCCAAGACCGCCCTCGCCGCCGCCGGAGATTGGGCGCATCCCATCCGCGGCTACGAATCGTACGACGCGATGTTCGCCGACCAGAAATCGTTGCCAGAGGAAAAGAAACTCGACTACGTCCTCATCGTCACTCCCAACCACGCGCACTTCGATCCCGCGATGAAGGCGCTCAAGCAGGGCCTGCCTGTTTTTTGCGAGAAGCCCCTCTGCCTGACCCTCAAGGAAGCGGCGACGCTGGTGAAGACGGTCCGCGCGACAAAAGTTCCCTTCGGCCTCGCCCACACTTATATCGGACATTGGAGTTCACGGCTGGCGCGGTACATCGTCCGCACCGGACTCATCGGCGATGTGCGCTGGGTGGACAGTTATTACATCCAAGGCTGGCTGGCGACGCGCCTTGAAGCCAGCGGCCAGACACAGGCGTCCTGGCGCACGAACCCCAAGCTCGCCGGCGGCTCCGGTTGCGGCGGCGACATCGGCACGCACGCGCTGATGCAATTGCGTTTTGTGACGGGCTTGGAAGTCGCGTCCGTTTCCGCGCAGCTCGAGACGTTCGTTCCCGGACGGCAACTGGACGATCATTTCACCGCGTATTGCAAGCTGAGCAACGGCGGCAAGGCGTTGGTGCGCGCTTCGCAGGTGTGCATCGGCCACAAGAACGATCTGGGAATAGAAATCGCCGGCACGAAGGGCACGTTGCGCTGGCGGCAGGAAGAGCCGGAACAACTCATCATCCACCTGCCGGGCCAACCCGACCACACCTACTGGCGCGGAGCGATGCAGACT
>JAFMIX010000073.1 GCA_017853785.1 Verrucomicrobiales bacterium | reverse complement strand
GCGACCAGTTGAAATCAACGTATTGTTTGAGCCAGTTAAGGGTGACTTTCATTTGAAAAATTAGCGGTTGTTCGGAAACACTTTGATGCCATTCTGCCGCGCACCTGCCGGACGTGCGCGCGATCGCGCGTCTCGATGGTGCAGATCCTATGGGTCACGGAGACGTCCGTGCCCGCAAAAGCGCGTTCGTGAATGATCTCCTTGACGTTCGCTCCGGCGGCGGCCCCCACGCGGGATAAGTTGGCCAGCCCGCCCGGCCGCTCGCTGATGGCCGGGTCGGCCTCGGCTTTCGCGTCGCCGAAGGTATCGCCGAAGAGAATTACCCGCGCCCCAAGCCGGGTGCAGATGCTGCTCTTGGTCAGCGGCGCAAACTTGGGCATGACCACCGTGACGGGAATTTCCAACCGCCCGCCGTGGCAGGCCAGGCCGAGCGCGTGGTTGCCCGCGGAGGCTGCGATGACGCCGCGCCGCCGCTGCGCCGCCGACAACAACAGCATGGCTTTGCGCGCACCGCGTTCCTTGAAGCTACCGGCGTGCTGGAGGTTGTCCAGCTTGCAAAAAATCCGCCCACCGATGAGCCGGGAAAGCTCGTGCGACTCCTGACACGGCGAGAGCCAAACCCCGCCGGCGATGCGCTGCTGCGCCTGTAGAATGTCCTTTAACGTGACGGGCATGGCTTGATTTATTAATTGCGGGCAAAACGACTGCGCCTGGCAGTCATGGTTGACCGGATTTCAAATAGCAAAACCGCGCTGCTCCCGCAAATCATGAATCCGGAATTCCAGTCTACCGATACTCCAGCCTGAACGCCACCGATTACCGAGCAACCGGAGCAGCTCGCGCCCGGACGAAAGCGGGAAAATATGCTTGTCAGCGGGGCGGCGGCGGGGCGCAATAGCCGTAGCGAAACCATGGCCAACCTGAAATCAACTTTTGCCGCGCTCGCCTCGCTGCTCGTGCTGCCGCCCGCCCTCGCCGCCGCGCAGCTTCAGGTGCAACTCGACGCCGGCGCGCTGCGTTTGTCCCTCACCGGATCCGACCCGAACACCGCCTACGTCCTCCAACAATCCGTGACCGGCAGCGGCGCGACTTGGACGCCCGCCATTACCGGCGCGGTCGGGCAGGTCAGCTTCGTGTTGCCGCCGCCGTCCAGCAAAACAGTTTTTTACAAAGCCGCGCCGGTCGTGCTGCCCATCGCGCCGCCGTTGGCCGGCTTGATGACCAGCACCGAGGTCAGCAACATCCTCGCGCAAGCCATCACGCGGGCGAATTATTTCGTGACGAACGGCACCGCCACCAATGCCGTCGTCGCCGTCGTGGACCGTGAGGGCTTCGTGCTCGGCGTGTGGAGCTTCGCCGGCGCGGGCGCGGGCGCGCTCGATGTGCTCGACGCGGTGACGAAGGCCGGCACGGCGGCGTTCTTGAGCAGCAGCCAGCAAGCCTTCACCTCGCGCACCGCGGGGTTCATCGTGCAACAAAATTTTCCGCCCGGGATCCTGAACGCCGGCCCCGGCCCGCTCGTCGGCGTCAACTTCGCCAACCTCACCTTCTCCGACGTGAGCCGTTTCAAGAATCCCAACGCCGGACGCAACCTCCTCTCCACCGAAGGCGGCACGAACGGCGCACCGGTTTCGCCGCTCGGCCTGAACGCCATCTCCGGCCTCGCCGGTTCGCCCGGCGGCGTGCCGCTCTACCGAAACGGCACGAACCTCATCGGCGGCATCGCGGCGGTCGTCACGGGGCGGCCCGGAATCCCCGCGCTCGCCGACATCCAAGTCAATGCTGCCTACGACGTGGACGAAGATGTCGCGCTCGCGGGGCAGAAAACTTTTGAACCAAGTTCCGCCATCCATGGCTCGGGCGTATTTGTCGGCGGCATCCGGCTGCCCTACGTTGAAAGCACCACCACGCTCGGCGCGGTCGCGCCGCTCGGCTCCTTCGGCGATGCCTTCGTGCCGCCGTATCCCATTGTGGATTCGCCGTTCGTAAGTTATCCCGCGCTCAATCTCGGCGGCGTGAACGGCGAGTTGCGCGCGCCCATCGTGGCCGACCCGCTCGCCGGAAACATCAAGGGACAGCCGCGCCTCACCGCCGCCGAAGTCACGAACATCCTCACGCTCGCCGCGCAACGCGCCGCCACCACGCGCGCGGGCATCCGCCTGCCGGCTGGAGTCGCCGCGCAGGTGTTCATCACCGTCGTCAACAACCCGAACTCCAACGGCGTCGCGCCCGCCGTGCTC
The DNA here is from genome assembly GCA_017853785.1 of Verrucomicrobiales bacterium. Lineage (GTDB taxonomy): Bacteria > Verrucomicrobiota > Verrucomicrobiia > Limisphaerales > JAFMIX01 > JAFMIX01. The sequence continues at coordinate 6,691 of JAFMIX010000073.1, read as the reverse complement.
GGCACATTCCGCACGCGCGACGCGACGGTCTTCAGTTGGGATGTGGCCGCGCAGAAAGCGCGCACGGCCCTGTATTTCTCGCGGAGCAATTCCCTCTTCGGCACAAACGCCGCCATCTCATCGCGCGCCGTCGGCTTCCTGTCGCAGGCGTTTTACCCGCCCGGCATCAACGGCAATCCGCCCGGCCCGTGGCTCGGGTTGCAGGAGCAATTCTCGCTCATCCCGGCAGGCGTGATCAACCCGCTCAACGGCGTCGTCTTCGCCGCACCGCCCGCCGCCGCGAACCCGAACCTGCCGAATGGCATCACGATCTTCCCGGGCGGCTTTCCCCTCTACCGCAACGGCGTGCTGATTGGCGCGATCGGCGTGAGCGGCGACGGCATCGACCAGGACGACCTCATCGGCGCGAGCGGCACGGTGAATTTCCTGCCGCCAGCCGGGATGATGGCCGACAACTTCTTCTACGGCGGCACGCGCCTGCCCTACGCGAAGTTCCCGCGGAATCCGGGTTTGTAAATCGGGAAGGACGGCCGTCCCCATATTTTCCCGGCTCGATTTGGGATGCCAACATGGCGTACCTCCCTCAACGCTTCGCGTGATACTGGTGGCACTCGGAGCAATTGCTCGGGACGCCGCCTTTCGGGCTGTGGCAAACCGCACAGGAATTTTTTGACGGCAGCAGGATATCCGCCGTGTCCTTGCTGCCGCGCACGTCGTGGCATTTCTCGCAGGCGACTTGCGTGTGCTTGGCGTGGTTGAAACCACCGCGCACCAGCCAGCGATCCATGATGACGGGCTTCGTGATCTGCGGCGGGGCGTCGCCACTAGCGGTGACTTCATGGCAATAGGCGCAGCCAGGGAAACGTGCGCGCCCGGTCGCGTCCATGCCCGCCACACGCGCGCTCGGGCCGGTGCGGGCGTTGCTGAAGAAAATCTCGCGCTCCAACTGCTCACCCGAACCGACCTGCGCGCGCAGCCGCGCCATCTGCGCTTGGACGAAGGCGTTCACATCGTCCGTCGTGGTGAGATTCTTCACGCGCTTGGCGTGCTCGGCGTATTGCGCGGGCAGACTGCGGAGGAACGCGCGCACGAACTCGGCGTTGCCGTGCGGGACGCGCAGCGCGGGATTCTCGGCGTCGAATTGCAGCGAGTGGCAGACCTGGCAATTCGCCTCGAAAGAAATCTTGCGATAGAAGCCGCCGCTTGCGTCAGGTTGATGACAGTCGGCGCACTCCAACTTCTTGCCGTTGGGCAACTGCGGAATCGTCGGCGAGGTCAGGTGCAACTGGTGGTTAAACTTGAGCGTGTCCGGGTCGCGGAGTTTATCGGCGATCAATTGAAACTCGGGATGGTCGATGGCGAAGGCGGTGATGCACTGCGGGTGGCTGCGTTCCGGTTGCGGCGTTTTGAACACATCCGCGCCTTGCGAGGCGCGATCATCAAACGCTTCCGGCGGCAGCGTTTTTCCCTTTTCCAACGACGCCTGCATGATGGCCGCATCGCCGTGGCAAACTTGGCAATTGCGGTCGGCCGGCGGGGACATCGGGCCGCTGCCGGTGTGTTCATGATGGCACGCCACGCACGAATGGCTTTGCACGACGTTCGGCATGTGGAAGCTGAAACCTTTGTGGCATTTCAGGCACGCCTCATCCATCGCGGAGAGCGCGAGGGAGCGTTGGCCGGTGCGGAACGAGGCCTTGATCTGGTCGACTGTGTTCCCGCCGACGTGGCATTTCTCGCACTGGTTGGCGAACTGCGCGTGCGGCCGCGTGATGGTGCCGGACGAATAAAATTTCTCGCCGCCGTAGAACTGCCATAGCGCCATCGCCGCCAGCCCGACGACCACGACGCCGCTCGTGACCAAGAACTTCGCGCGCCGCAGGTAATGCGCCTTCTTGTAGTAGTCCAGATTGCCTTTGAACCGCTCGGCGATGGACTTCTGGGTTCTTTGCGGAGTAGCCATTTCAATATCTCCACACGGTCACAATGACGTGCCACACGGTCAGCGCGAGCAGCACGAACGAGATCGGCGCGTGCACGAACAGCCAGCCGTGCAGCCAGTGCTGATACCGCGTCTGCAAGTCCAGTTGCCGCCGCTCGCCGCACCAGTTCTGCAACCGCTCCACATCAGCGTGCCACTGCGTGGTGACGCTCACCTTGAGCGCACGGAAATAATCGTCCGCCACGCGCTGGCTGCCGAGCCGCAACTTGTCGCCGCGCTTGGCTGCCAGATACGGCAGCGCTTCCTGGTCGAGAAACTGTTTCAAGATGTCGGTGGACGGATCAACTTTTGCCGGCTCGGCGGACGCAGGAGCGACGCCAGGCGCGTTTGGGTCGGCGGCGACCGGAGCAGCGGCGGGCGCAGGCGCGGCGGGCGGGGCGACGACAGTTTGCCGGAGTTTTTGCGCGGCTTCGTGGAGCGTTTTCAGGATGTGCGGGATTTGTTCGAAGATGGTTTCGAGCGGAATCTGTTCCTTCATGATGCGAGGCAGGAAATGTTGCAGCGCGAGTCCGTAAAAGCCGCTGACCATCACGACAGCATAGAGCACGAGCAGGAGTTGCGTCATCGGACCACCCGCAGAGAAACCGCAGTGTAGCGCGATGAGCGGCACGGTGAGCAGCGTGAGCCAGATGTGCGCCTTGAGCCAAACCTGCACGCGGCCGATGCGCCACGCGGGTTTCTTGCGGCGCGCGCCGAGCAGCGCAGCGAAGACGAAGATGAGCAGGGCAACAGTGCCGTAAATGAGGCCGAGCGGACTGCCGCCAATCGTGCCACGCAACGGTGGCGTCGGACCAAGAAACGCCGGCAGCGGCAGGTGGAACGGCAGGAGGTCGGGATGAAAGTTGGCGAGGTAGAGCAAGCCCGCCGCTGCGCTCGCCACCAGGACGAACCCGAACCACGGCCAATGATTGCGGTCTAGAATCATTCTTTTGTAATGGTTGCCTTGTGCGTCGTGCGCGGATCGAAGCGTTTGACTTGCTGGAAGCTGGTCGGGGCGAGCTGGCGGCCGGCGAGGCGGTTGGCGAAAAATTCGCTGGGGTCAACGCGCATCGCGGCGTCGTGCGGGCAGGCATAGACGCAGCTGGGCATGTTCAGGTCGGTGCACAGGTCGCAGGTGGCGGCTTTGTTGGCGGTCTTCTTGGGCGCGGCGGTGGATTTTTTCAGGCCGAAGAATTCGATGAGATTGAATTTCTCTTTCGCGGGCGGCGGAGTCGCCGCTGGCGCGGTGGCTGTTGCGGCTGCGGCAGGTGCGGCAACAGATGGCTGCGGCGCAGCCGCCTTCTTTTCTTCCATCAGTTCCACCGGGTGCATGTTGATGTTGCCGAACGGGCAGAGTTCCGCGCACTTCGTGCAGCCGATGCACCAGTCTTCGATGATGATCTCCAGGTTGTCCTTGCGGCGGATGGAGCTGACGGGGCATTGCGTCATGCACAACGGGTCGCGGCAGGTGCGGCAGGCGGTGGCGACGAGGTATTTGTCGTAGCGCAGGCCATCGCGCAGCAGGCGGGTGACGCCGTCGTGTGCGTCAGCGCAGGCGCGCACGCACAGGTCGCAGCGCACACAGCGGTCGAGGTCGATGAGCAACAGGTTCTGCGCCTCGAACAATCCCTGGTCGAGAAACTCGTCCATATTGAGGCCGACGGGAAGCTTCGTCTGCTCGGCGGCCTTGATGCGCGCGTCGGCTACCTGCGTGAGCGTGGCGCGGACGTCGGGGAAATTCTCGAGCATCGCGTTGAACTCGGCGGCCTTGATGCGGACGACGTCGACACGGTCGAGTGCGGAGCAAGTCGCACCGCGCGGTTGGTTTTTCAGCAAGCCAATCTCGCCAAAGTAATCGCCGCGGCCCAGGTAGGTGCGCACCATTTCGCCGCCAGCGAGCGCCTGCGAGACTTTCACCATGCCCTGCCGGATGAGATAAAACGCGTCTGCCGCCTCGCCCTGCTTGCAGATGGCCTCGCCTTTGTCGAACGAGACGAGTTCGACGTTCTGCTTGAGGCGGTCCATGAAAAACTCATCAAGCGAACTGAACAACGGAACGGAGCGCAGATGGTTGCTGAGCGAGCGCTCGCGATATTTCTTGTCCATCTCGGCCTTGAACGACGTGCCTTTGAACGTCGGCACTTTCACGCGCGTGCCGGCTTTGGAGATGGCGTCGATCGCGCGCGAGCCCATGAGCATGTCGAGCACGACGCGCAGAAATTCCACGACCACACAGTCTTCCGCCGCGCGCACGGTGGCCGAGCGCGGGGAGAACGTGCGGCAGGTCATCTCGCCGAAAAGTTCGCCGGAGCCGAGAACGGCGAGCGGCTTGGCGATGGAGAGATCCACCGAGGCGTCGATGGGGATGAAGGTGCGGGTGTTGCCGTCGCGCTTTTCTTCTTTTTCGCTGACAAGGAAGCTTCGCATCCGCGCCACGCCGCGGCCAAACACCCCGGTGTTGCCGCCGGAATGGGTTTTGACGTGCGCAATCTGGCTGGCGATGAAGATATCCACGCTGCCAGACACGACGTAGAACGCCGTGGAGCCGAACTCGCCCTCGCGACAGACGTAATCGCCGCGCTGGTAGCGGTGGACGACGGCGGCGTCCTTGGCCCAGTCGGCAAGTTGTTTGGGGGGGACCTCCTTGAGCGCGGGGAGGTAAGCGAGGAGTTGCTCGGTCGAGAGCGGCTCACCGGAATCCAACTTGTTGCTAATGGGTTGCATTACCGGAAAAAACGCTATAACAAGTCCCCGTGCTCGGCAACCGATTAACTCCGCATCTCTGCGCCTCGGCGGTGATGATTCTATTCGCGTTCAACCTCCGCGCGGAAGACGCCCCAAAATTTCTCGGCGCCCAAAGCTGCGCCACCTCCGGCTGCCACGGCGGCGCGGACGAGAAGAACAAGCAATACACCGTCTGGGCGAAATATGACGTCCACCACGAACGCCCCTACGCCACACTCACCACCGCGCGCAGCGAACGCATCGCCGAGACATTGAAGCTCGGCAACCCCACACAAGCCGCGCGCTGCACCGTCTGCCATGCACCGATGCAGACGGTGCCCGCCGCGCGGCTCACCAAGGCCGTGAAGATTTCCGACGGCGTCTCATGCGAGAGCTGCCACGGCCCGGCCGAGAACTGGATTCGTTCGCACACGCGCGAGGACTACACGCACGCCGACCGCGTGAACGCCGGCATGCGCGACCTGAAGAACCTCTACGTCCGCGCCAACACCTGCGTGGCCTGCCACCAGAACGTGGACGCCGACATCCTCGCCGCCGGCCATCCCGAACTCATCTTCGAACTCGACGGCCAATGCGTGACGCAGCCGAAGCACTGGCAGGAGGGGACGAACTGGAATGGGGGTGCAGCTTGGTATTACGGTCAACTGGTGGCACTCCGCGAAATGAGTTGGCAGCTTTCAAAGGAAAAATCGCCTACAGAAAATCAAATTAATCGGTGGAAAAGTTTGATTTGGTTGATGAACTCCACGAATGAAAAAAAGGAATTGGAAATTCCCTCTACGCTCGTAGATGTGGGAAGTGTTCAACAGGCAACCGATGGCGCGGTAAAGTATTTTCATGATTTGTGGAGAGAAAAGAATAATCGGCTAATCTTGTCTTCGCTTGCCAATACCAGTTCCTCGTTTCGCGATAGCTTGATTCCCCAACCCCTCCACGGCCGCCGCGCCGAGCGCCTCGTGCTCGCGCTCGACCGCCTGACGCTCGCCCTGCCCGACGCGAAAGCCGCCGAAGCTCTCCGGCCGCACCTTAAAAAACTTTTCGCCGACGTCCAATCGCTGCCGGACTTCAATCCCGCCGCCTTCGCGGACCACCTCGCGGAGTTTCAGAAAGCCTTGCCCGCCGCGCCCTGATTTGGAGTGCACGGGCATGACCGCGCTTTAGAACTGGGAGACCTGTCTCCCAGTCGGAAAGCGGCGACGTGTCGCCGCACTCCAAGCCGGACCAACTGCTTTGTCTGCTTGGTTTTCGCGCCTGAATCGTGTTCCATACCCGCCACATGATGGACGACACTAATTCACTCATCGAACAGCGCAAAGCCAAGCTCGCCGCCCTGAACGCCAAGGGCATCGACCCGTTCAGCGCCGCCAACCAGTTCACACCAGACACCGGCGCGGGCGTGGCGCGCGCGAAATTTGAGAGCGGCGAACTCGCCGAGGGCGCGCCCGTTGCCGTGGCCGGGCGCATCACCGCGCACCGCGATATGGGCAAGTCCATCTTCATCGACGTGCGCGACCAATCCGGCCGCGTGCAGGCTTACGCGCAGAAACAGGCGCTCGGCGACGAGCAGTTCGACATCTTCAAGCACCTCGACCTCGGCGATTTCGTCGGCGCAACCGGCACGCTCTTCCGCACCAAGACCAACGAACCGAGCCTCAAGCTGGAGTCGTTCAAGATTCTGGCGAAGGCGCTCCGCCCGCCGCCGGCCAAATGGCACGGACTCGAAGACACGGAAATCCGCTACCGCCAGCGTTACCTCGATCTCATCGGCAACCCCGACGTGAAGGAAGTTTTCCTCAAACGCAGCGCCATCGTGCACGAGATCCGCAGCTTCTTCCACAGTCGCGGCTACGTGGAGGTGGAGACGCCCGCGATGCAGGCGATTCCCGGCGGCGCGGCGGCGCAACCGTTCAAGACCTTTCACAACGCGCTCGGCTGCGAATTTTATCTGCGCATCGCGCTGGAGCT
>JAFMIX010000072.1 GCA_017853785.1 Verrucomicrobiales bacterium | reverse complement strand
GGTCGCCCAGTTCCTGAGCCGAAAACTAGCCAAGACGGCCGGGGCCGCCTGAGGACCGCCGGCTTGTTTGCCCGCAGCAAACTCCGGCCTCTGACCCCCGCTGCTTTTCCCATGTGTGCGATCGCCGGAATCCTGAACCTCGCGGCCGCCCCGGCGCCCACCGAGGCTGCCCTCCGCCGGATGCTGGCCATGGTGCGCCATCGCGGGCCGGATGAGTTCGGAGTGTTGCTCGCGCCGCAGGTCGCCCTCGGCAACGCGCGCCTCAGCATCGTGGATCTGACCGGCGGCCAACAGCCCATCACCAACGAAGACGGCACACTGTGGATCGTTTTCAACGGCGAAATTTTCAACCACGTCGAGCTGCGCGCGGAATTGGAGGCGCGCGGGCATCGGTTCACCACGCACTGCGACACGGAGGTGGTGCTGCACCTGTTCGAGGAACACGGGCCGGACTGTCTGCAGCGGCTGAACGGGCAATTCGCCATCGCCATCTGGGATCAACGCGACCGCTCGTTGTTTCTGGCGCGCGACCGCGTGGGCGTGCGGCCCTTGTTCTACACGCAGGCGGCCAACCAATTTATTTTCGCTTCGGAGATCAAGTCCATCCTCGCCGTGTCTCCGGTCGCGGCGAAAATTGACCCGGTGGCGCTGGAGGAGATTTTTACCTACTGGAGTCCGCTCGCGCCGCGCTCCGCGTTCCGGGGCATCCCGGAGGTGCCGCCGGGGCATTATCTGGTCGCAAAAGCGGGCAAGATTTCAGTGCGAGCTTATTGGCAACTCGAGTTCGCCGAGCCGGCGGCGGAAAAATCGGCGACGGAATACGAGGAAGAATTTCACCACCTGCTCACGGACGCTACGCGCATCCGGTTGCGGGCGGATGTGCCGGTGGGGGCGTATCTGAGCGGTGGATTGGATTCGTCCCTCATCGCGGCGCTGGTGCGCCAGCTCGGCGTGAGCCGGCTGGATACATTTTCCATCGCCTTCGACGACCAAAAATTTGATGAGAGCCAGTTCCAGCGCGAGATGGCGGCGTTCCTCGGCAGCGAGCATCAGGTGGTGCAGGCGACCCATGCCGATATCGGAAACATCTTCCCCGCGGTGACCTGGCACACGGAAGTGCCCGTGCTGCGCACCGCGCCGGGGCCGATGTTTCTGCTCTCGAAGCTCGTGCGCGACCGCGGCTTAAAGGTGGTGCTCTCGGGCGAGGGCGCCGATGAATTCCTCGGCGGCTACGATATTTTCAAGGAAGCCAAGATCCGCCGCTTCTGGGCGCGGCAACCGGACTCGCAATGCCGCCCCCGGTTGCTCGCGCGCTTGTATCCCGATATCGCCGCGTTGCAGACGGCAGGACCGGCCTACCTGAAGGCGTTCTTCGGTCACGGCCTGACCGCGACGGATGCGGCGGATTACTCGCACGCGATCCGCTGGCGCAACAACCGGCGCAACTGCCGGCTCTTCGCTCCGGACTTCGCCGCCGCGATTGCGGCGCAGCAAAACGGCGGGAGCGCGGGGCCGGGTTGCCCCGCAAGTTTTCAACAATGGGGCGAGTTGCAGCGGGCGCAGTATCTGGAGATTTCCGTTTTCCTCTCGCAATACCTGCTCGCTGCACAGGGCGACCGCGTGGCGATGGCGCATTCGGTGGAGGGCCGCCATCCGTTCCTTGACGTGCGGGTGATGGAGTTTTGCAACCGGCTGCCGGCGCGCTTCAAACTGCGCGGGCTGACGGACAAGTTCCTGCTGCGCCAGGTCGGGCGGAAATATCTGCCGGAGAAAATCTGGCGGCGGCGCAAGCGGCCCTACCGCGCGCCGATCCACCGGAGTTTTTTTCATGCGACCACGCCGGATTACGTCCGGGAGCTGCTGTCCGAATCCGCAGTGGCCGCCGCCGGGATTTTTAATCCGGTTGCCATCCGCCAGCTCGTGGCAAAACTCGAGTCCGGTAGGGCCGTCGGGGAAGCCGACGACATGGCGGTCATGGGCGTGCTCTCCACCCAGTTGGTGCACCGGCAATTTGTGCAGGCTTTCCGCGCGGCCGAGCCGCTCGCGGCGGCAGACCCGGTCAAGGTTTGTCGGCTCGGTTGATTGTCCCTGAAATATTTTTATGAGTTCAATCTCATTCAGCAAAAACGTCCTCGACCTCGATCCTGCCCGCGAGACCGAGCGGATTGTGAGCTTCATCCAGCAGAACGTCCGGCAAACCATGCGCCGCTCCGGTGGCGTGGTGGGCATCAGCGGCGGGATCGATTCCGCCGTGGTGCTCGCGCTCACCGTCCGCGCGTTTGGCCCGCAAAAAACCGTGGGCGTGATGATCCCCGAGCGGGACTCCGACCCGATCAGCGAAACGCTCGCCCGCGAACTCGCGGCTACCTACGGTGTCACGCCCGTGCTGGAGAACATCACGGCGGCGCTCGAGGGCTTTGATTGCTACCGCCGCCGCGACGCCGCCATCCGGCGCGTGTTCCCGGAGTTTGCCGCCGCCGCCGGTTACAAGGCCAAGATCGTCCTTCCGCCGGACCTGCTGGCGAAGGGCACGTTGAACTTTTTCTCCGCGACCATCGTGAAACCGGACGGCGGCACGGAAACCCGGGCGCTGGGCCCGCGCGAGTTTCTGGAGATCGTGGCGGCGTCCAACCTCAAGCAGCGCTCGCGCATGAGCACGCTTTACTACCAGGCTGAATCGCGGAACTACGCCGTCATCGGCACGGCGAACAAGAACGAGCACGACCAGGGTTTCTTCGTGAAATACGGCGACGGCGGCGCGGACATCCAGCCCATCGCGCATCTGTTCAAGACGCAGATCTATCAACTCGCACGGTATCTCGGCGTGCCGGAAGCCATCCAGAAACGCACGCCCACCACCGACACCTACAGCGCGCCGCAGGACCAGCAGGAATTTTTCTACCGCCTGCCGTTCGCGACGATGGACCTGCTGTGGTTCGCGCGCGACCACCAGGTGCCGCGCGCCGAGGTGGCCCAGGTGATGGGCCTGACCGAAGTCGAGGTGCAGCGGGCGTTTGACGACATCACCCGCAAGCAGCGCACCACCGAATATCTGCGACTGTTGCCGCCCGTGTTGCCGGCGGCCGAGCCGATTTCCCGCTAACCCCCAACCCAGGAACTTCCATGCCTCTCGCCGATTGCAAAATCATCAACCTCCCCAAAATCCACGAGCCGCGCGGCAACCTGACGTTTGTCGAGGGCGGCCGCCATGTGCCGTTCGACATCCGGCGCGTCTATTATCTGTATGACGTTCCCGGCGGCAGTGAGCGGGGCGGCCATGCGCACAAAGGGCTGCACCAACTCATCATCGCCATGGCGGGCAGCTTCGACGTGGTCATCGACGACGGCAAGCAGAAGCAGCGGTTTCATCTGAACCGGTCTTATTACGGGCTGTATGTGTGCCCGATGATCTGGCGCGAGCTGGACAACTTTTCCTCCGGTTCGGTCTGCATGGTGCTGGCCTCGAACTTTTACGACGAGGCGGATTACTACCGCGACTACCAGGAATTCTTGAAGGCACTCCGCTGACAACGATTTATATCGCGAACAAACCCGAATCAAGAAACTGAGTTCGTGGTTGATCCCATAACCGATGGCTGATTCCCAACAACCTGCTGCTCCCGGCCCCGCCAGTGAGCGGAGCCACGGGCAAATCCTGAAGTCGTCGGTGATCATCGGCGGGTCGTCGCTGTTCAACGTCGGGTTCAGCGTCGTGCGGATGAAAGTGTTGGCGTTGCTGCTGGGGCCATCGGGGGTCGGGTTGCTCGGGCTTTACACCTCCATCGCGGACGTGGTGCGGAGTATGGCGGGATTGGGCATCAACAACAGCGGCGTGCGGCAGATCGCCGAGGCGGTCGGCAGCGGCGACATGCGGCGCGTGGCCCGGACGGTGACCACGTTGCGGCGCGTGGCGGTGTTCTCGGGCGCGTTGGGCGGGATTTTGCTGGCGGCCTTCAGCGGGCCCGTGGCGCGGCTCACGTTCGGCGATGAACAGCACGCGCCGTGGGTGGCGCTGGTGGGGTTGGTGGTGTTTTTCATGGATGTCGCGGCGGGTCAAGGCGCGTTGTTGCAAGGGATGCGGCGCATCGGGGACATGGCGCGCATCAGTGTGCTGGGGGCGATCTCGGGCACGGTGTGCAGCATCGGGATCGTTTATATTTATTACCGCCACGGCGCGGCGGAACAGGGCGTGGTGCCGGCGTTGGTGTGCGTGGCGGCGCTGGGGAGTCTGGCTTCGTGGTGGTATGCGCGGAAGATCAAGGTGGACCGCACGCCGCTGACTTTGCAGGAATTCAGTCAGGAAACGAAAGCGCTGCTGCAGCTGGGGCTGGTGTTCATGTCCACGACGCTGATGAGCATGGGTATGGCGTATCTCATCCGCATCATCCTATGTCACCAGTTGGGTGTGGCGGCCGCGGGGCATTATCAGGCGGCGTGGGCGTTGAGCGGGTTTTTCATCGCCTTCATCGTGCAGGCGATGGGCGCGGATTTTTACCCCCGGTTGACGGCGGTGGCGGCGGACAACGCGGAGTGCAGCCGGCTGGTCAACGAACAGGTGGAGGTGGGGCTGCTGCTGGCCGGGGCCGGGGTGGTGGCCACGCTCACGTTGGCATCGTGGGTGATCGCGATTTTTTACACGGCAGAGTTCGCGCCAGCGGTGGAGGTGCTGCGGTGGATGTCGCTGGGGATGCTGCTGCGTGTGGCCTGCTGGCCGATGGGTTTCATCCTCGTGGCCAAGGGCGCGGGGAAGCTGTTCTTCTGGACCGAAGTGGCGAGCAGCCTGATCCAGGTGGGCTTGGTGTGGGGCGGGGTGCGGTGGTTTGGGTTGACCGGGACGGGGATCGCATTCTTCGGGTTGTATGCGGTGTATTTCGTCGGGATTTATCTGATCGTGAACCGGCTTTACGGCTTCCGCTGGTCGGCGGCGAACGGCAGGTTGGCGCGGTTGTTCGTGCCGTTGGTCGCCGGCGTGTTTGTGGGGCCGTATCTGTTGCCGGCGACAGCAGCGATGATTCTGGGCGGGGTGGCGACGGTGTTCCTCGCGGTCCACGCGCTGCGAACGCTCGGGAGTCTGATTCCGCAGGGCAAACTCCCTTCCACAGTGCAGAAAATCCTGAAGCGACTCGGGTTCGCGGCGGCCAAGACGGACAGCTAAACGGCCATCAAAGCTGCAACGGAAATCATTCTCCTGATTTTTCAGTCCTTGGGGTGAAGCGGATCGCGCCCACCTCCAGATCGCCCAACTTCGTATGATCCTGTTATTGGGAGCGAGCGGTTATTTTGGCCGTGCCTTTGGGGCGGAGCTGCGCTGGCGGGGCTATGATTTCATTCCGCTGTCGCGCCGGGCGCTGGATTACACGCGGTTCGAGGTGCTGTTCGATTTCGTGCGCCGCCGCCGGCCCGAATTCATCATCAACGCGGCGGGCTGGAACGGAAGCGGCAACACCGACCTTGCGGCGGCGGCGCGCGCGGAATATCTGGCGGCCAACGTGATTTTGCCGCAGACCATCGCCCGGGTCGCGCTGATGACCAACACGGCTTGGGGGCACGTCTCGGCGGGCGCGATCTATGCCGGAGCCAAGGTGATCGCCGACGGGCGCATCCGCATCGAGCGCGACCTGAGCCGCCTGGAACTGCGCGAACTTTTTGCCGCGCGGCCGGAATGTTTCTTTGGCTTCACGGAATGGGACGCGCCGAATTTCACGTTCCGCGACGCGGCGCACAATTTTTTCAGCGGCACGAAGGCGTTGGCGGAGGAAGTCATCCGGGGTCAGACCCGCGCGTATGTCTGGCGGCCCGGGATTCCGTTCGATGACCGGCCCGAAGCCGGCAACGCCCTCGCGCAACCGCCCGCCGCCGGCATCGCTTCGCTGACGCATGTGGGCGATTTTGTCCGCGCCTGCCTCAACCTTTGGGAGCGGCAGGCGGCGGCCGGCACTTACAACATCGTGAATCCCGGCGCGGTCGTTTTGGAAGAACTGGCCGGGCGGTGCGGGCGGATGGCCGCGCCGGTCGTGCCGGCGGCGTGCTGGAATCGCGGCGCCGAATTTTATCATTGCGCGGGCAAAGCCGTTCGGTCTCACTCTTTGCTGGATGCCGCCAAGCTGCGGGCGGCGGGCGGCGAACTCCGCCCCGTGGCAGAGGCGCTCGCCGAGACGTTGGAGCGCTGGCGGGGAACGCCCGCGCTGGCGGTAGCCTGAAACCCTGCGGACAAATTTTATGGAACATTCAGAACCAAATACGCCGCTCCGGCGGTCCGCAGCGGCGCTGACAAAACCGGTGGGGGCGCTGCTCCTGGCGGGGGTCGCTTTATGCGGTGGGCGCAATGCCGCCGCGCAGAGCGTGCTGCTGCCGCCGCCCGAGCGGACGCTCACCCCGGCGGTGCTCCAGCCGTTCGCGACCAACGGCATGATTTTCTCGCCGTCCGGCGCGTCCGCGCCGACGCTGGCCTCGCCGTTCTTCGCGGGGCCGGTGGTGTTCCGGCCGCACGTGTTCTATCGGTTCACGGCGGGCGACGGCATTCCTACAGGCGGCACGAATCAGGTGAGCACCACGATCCAGGAGATTTCGCCGGGGATGTTGTTCGAGCTGGGGCGGCATTGGACGCTGGATTACACGCCCACCTGGCGGGTGTATGCCAACGACGAGTTGCAGGACACGCTGGAGCACACAGCCATCCTCAGCGGCGGCACGGTCTATGGGGATTGGACTCTGGGCCTGCGCCAAAGTTTCGCGCTGACTGCCACGCCGTTGATCGAGACGGGCGGCCCGACGGAACAGGAAAATTATGTGACCGAACTGAACGCCTCGTATCGGTTCAACAGCAAGTGCTCCCTGGACCTCGCCGCGAGCCAGCGGTTCCTGATCTCGAGCGATGTGAACGGCTTCCGCGAATGGTCCACCCTGGACTGGTTCAGCTACCAGATCCAACCCGACCTCGAAGTCGGCGTCGGCGCGGGCTTCGGTTATGTGGATGTGGATACAGGCGCGGACATGACCTACGAACAGCTTCAGGCGCGGCTGCATTGGCGCTTCACGGACAAGGTCAGCCTCCAGCTTCACGGCGGACTCGAGGACCGGCAATTCCTTTCCGGCGGCGGCGCAGACCTCATCAGCCCGGTCGCCGGCGCGACGATCCAGTATCAGCCATTCGCCCACACCCGGCTCTCGCTGAACGTGGACCACATCGTCACGCCCGCGCTCACCTTCACTGGCAGTTCCCAGAATCAGACGGCGGAGAGCACCACTATCGCCGCGCGCGTGAACCAGCGGTTGCTGGGGCATCTCTACCTCGACCTCGGCGGCGAATATCACGAGGTCACCTACAGCGCGGCCGGCGCGGGCGCGAGCAACCGTGAGGATGAATACTACGCCCTGACCGCGCGCCTGAGCTGCGCGTTGCTGAAGCGCGCGAACGTGGCCGTGTTCTGCCAGTGGAGCGAGAACTCCTCCACGCCCGCCGCTTTTGCCGGCTACCGCACCACGCAGGTGGGCGTGGAAGTGGGCTACCGGTTCTAGTCCCGCCCGATTTTTCCGCGCCCGAGTCCAAACCAATCAACCAACACCAAGGAGACCGAACATGAAAACCAGCCCCCGCCCCATCCCGAGCTGCCGCGAACTTTTCCACCGCATCCTGCGCCCGGCGCTGGCGGCCCTGGCCCTTGCCGCGGCCGTCACCGGTTGCCAGACGCAACTGCCCACCGCCGCCACTGTTTGGAACGGCGACACTGGCAGCGCCACCAACGTCCTCAGCCTGCGCGAGGGCGATGTGTTGAGCATCAGCTTCCCCGGCGCGGCCAACCTGAACACCACCCAGCAGATCCAGCGCGATGGCAAGATCGCCCTGCCGTTGCTCGGCGAATTGAAGGTCGCCGGGATGACCGCGGCCGAGATCGAGAAGGAATTGATCAAGCAATACGCCACGCAGCTCGTCTCCAAGGAAGTCACCGTCACCGTTGTCTCGGCGGCGTTCCCCGTGTATGTCACCGGCGCGGTGCTGCACCCCGGCAAGATCACCTCCAACCGCCCCATCTCCGCGCTGGAAGCCATCATGGAAGCCGGCGGGGTGAACCACACCACGGCCGACCTCAAGGCCGTGACGGTCGTCCGGCAGGAAGGCGACCACACCAAGCAATACCGCCTGAACCTCCGCGATGTGTTGCGCGGAGTAAAGAGCCAGCCTTTCTACCTGAAGCCCTCCGACATCGTGTTTGTGCCGGAACGGTTCACCTGGTTCTGAGCGGCGGTAATAGTTACGCCCCGACCTTTCAAGGCCGACTCCTCGCGAGCCGGCCTTTTTTGTTGCGGGGGCGGGCGGCTCAACCCATCGGAGGGACGAACGCTGCGAGTCCCCAATTTGGCCGCAGGAATAAGTAAGGGACTCGTGGAACTGGTCCATCCGAGCTTCGCTAAGCTGCGCCGTCTTACCGCACTGAACCGCGCGAAGGCACATTCCTCGTCGGTTTCAAGGAACGGCACGGGTTTGAATTTCCGCAATTCCGGGCAGAAAGGTCGAAGCTCGCGTCCACCGTTCTTCCTGGAGAATTTTACCAAGCTCTGACAATAATTTTGTGTGGCAAGTCTCCCGCAAGGCATCTACGAAGCGCTGCTTGACGAAGAACTGCAGTCCATCTTGCAGCGCCACCCGGAGTTGCGCTCGGTGTTCGGAAAAATCGACCCAGAGGAAGAGCCGGCTCGTTACGCTGCTTTTCTTGCAAGAATTTTGGAAAAAGCCCTACGGCTTGAGGATGATCCACAAACGCGATTGCGGCTCTGCAACGAGATTATTGAGCGCATAGCCAGCAATCCAACGACTCAGTTCCTACGCAGAAATCGTCTCGTCAAAGGGGATAAACCGCTCCTGTTGGAAATCACGCCACCGAACTATGTGCAAGGTGGGTTGCTCCGACCGGAAACAGCCTTGGTGGAGAGCAGTCTCTTCACTGGTTCGCCTACCGACCC
>JAFMIX010000071.1 GCA_017853785.1 Verrucomicrobiales bacterium | reverse complement strand
GAGCGCCGCGGAGGCGACGCGCGATCTCCAACTCGCCCACGAGTTGCAGACCAGCCCCAAGGAACTCGCCGAGCTCGTGATGATCACCGACCTCCTCCGCAACGATCTTGGCAAAGTCTGCGAATACGGCAGCGTGCAGGTCCCCGAGCTGGCCAAGCTGGAAAAGTTTGCGCAAGTGCAGCACCTCGTCTCCACCGTGGAAGGCCGGCTGCGGAATGAGGTCACGCACTTCGCCGCGTTCGCCTCCTGTTTCCCCGGGGGCAGCATCACCGGCGCGCCGAAAATCCGCGCCATGGAGATCATTGACGAACTCGAGCCCATCACGCGTGGCCCCTACACCGGAGCGCTTGGCTACCTCGGTTTCAATCGCGAGAGCCAGTTGAGCATCCTCATTCGCGCCGCCGTCTGCAAAGAAGACCTCGCCCACTTCCATGTCGGCGCGGGCATCGTGGCCGACTCCGTGCCGGAAGCGGAATACGACGAGACCCTCGCCAAGGCCGCCGGTTTCCTCGCTGCGCTGCGATTGGAAAATCAATCTGTGACCATCCGCGCAATCTGCATGCAATGACCATGTTCATCCACCTCAACGGCCAACTTGTTCCCGAAGACCGCGCGGTCGTATCCGTCTTCGACCGTGGCTTTCTCTACGGCGACGGCTTGTTCGAGACGTTGCGCGTAGCGAACGGTCGGCCATTCCGCTGGGCGCAACACCTCGAGCGATTGCAACGCGGCGCGGACTTTTTGAAAATCAAACTGCCGTTTGCGCCCGCCGCGCTGCGCGAGTTCGCCGCCGAACTCATCGCGAAGAACGCGCTGCCCGATTCACTGCTGCGGCTCACGCTGTCGCGCGGCGTCGGCCCACGGGGCTATTCGCCCAAAGGCGCGGCGTCGCCCACCCTTGTGATGACGCTGCATCCCGCGCCTGGAGCGCCGGCTTCCGTCGTGCCGGGTTGGAAACTTGTCACCTCCTCGTTGCGGCTGCCGGCGGGCGATCCGTTGGCGCGATTCAAGACGGCGAACAAGCTCGCGCAAGTCCTCGCCCGCGCCGAGGCGGATGCGGCCAACGCCGACGAAGCGCTGCTTTTGGACACGGATGGCCACGTCGCTGAAGCGGCGACGGGAAACCTGTTCTGGATCGAACGTGGGGTGGTCTGCACGCCGCCGTTGACGGCAGGAATTCTTCCCGGAGTCACGCGCGCCGTGGTTTTTGAGATTAGCCAGAAGCTCGGCTTGCCGGTCAGGGAAACGCACGCACTCCCCGCGCAACTGCGCGTTGCGGAAGGAGTGGTTGTTTCGTTGAGTTCGCTGGGCGTGGTGGCGGTGGCTGCGCTCGACGGAATGCGCTTGCAGGCTTCGCCGGAGGTCGAAAAATTGCGGTTGGCTTACGCGGCGTTGGTGGCCGCCGAGTGCGCTTGAGTTTACCCGTTGCCGATTTCTTCCGCCAAGTCTTCGACGGTCCAATGTTTCCGTTCGTGCGTGAGGCGATTCGCTGCCGCGCCGTGCAGCCACACGCCATAAGCCAAGGTGCGAAGCAGGTCGCCCTGCAACGCTGGTTGGGCGACGAGCCCGCCGAGCAGGCCGGCGAGCAGATCGCCGCTGCCGCCTTGGGCAAGGTACGGATTGCCGGAGCAGTTGATCAGCAGGGTGCCGGTGCTGCGACCGATGAGCGTTTGGTGGCCCTTGAGCACCACCCAGCAATTGCCGAACTGGCGGGAAAGTTCGCATAGCGCGGCGGGGCGGTCGGCCTGCACTTTTTCCGCGGTTGTCTTCAGCAGCCGCGCCGCTTCGCCGGGGTGCGGGGTGAGTACGCGCACAAAATGCGGCGCGAGCGGATACAGCGGCAGCCAGTCCAGTGCGGTGGCGTCCACGACGACGGGCAGGGGAGAATGCGTCCAGATCTGGCGAAGGTACGTCTTCAAATCCACCGGCAACTGTGGCGACACCAGCCCCGGGCCGAAGAGCACGGCGCTGGTTTTTTCCGGCAACCGCACGCCGGTTTTCCACGGCGCGACCATCGCGGCCTGCAATTGAGCCGCGACGGGATGAAAAACACTTTCCTGCGGCAGCACGGTGACGAGTCCGGCCTGGGCGCGTTGCGCTCCGTGTGCGGCCAACACCGCCGCGCCGTGAAACCCTAGGCTGCCGGCGATGATGGCGAGGTGGCCGAAGTCGCCTTTGTGCGCAGCGATTTCGCGGGCCGGCGGAAATTCGGCGAAGTCTTCGGGCAAAATCCACTGCAAGTTGCTTTGGTGCGGGCATGGTCCGAGGTCGATGTCTGCTGCGACTTCCAGCCGCCCCACGAACGGCAGCGCGGCGGGCGCGAGCAAACCTTGCTTCGGCGCGCCGAGCGTGAGTGTGACGGTGGCGCGGACGGCTTCGCCGGAAATTTCGCCCGTGTCGGCGTTCAAGCCGGAGGGTATGTCTACGGCCAGCACCCGCCGGCGCGCGGCGTTGAGGTGCTGCACGAAATCGACCCAGTCGCCGGCGAGCGGGCGGTCGAGGCCGATGCCGAAAAGGCCATCCACAACGAGCGCAGGGCGGCGGGCAAGGAGGGCATCGAGCTGGGGCAGGGTGGTCAACGGCTCGATCACGTCCAGCAATTCGACGCGGCGGTCGCGCAATAGCGGCTGGGCGGCGCGGGTGTCGCTGCCGTTGTTGCCTTTGCCGGCGAGGAGCAGCACGAAATCGCCGGGGCGGGTGAGCGTGAGGATTTTGGCCGCGAGGATTTCGCCGACGCGGCGGATGACTTCGGCCTGGGTGCGACCCGCCGCCCACGCGGCGGATTCCCAAGCGCGCATCTGACTGACGGTGAGGATGGGTGCGGGCATAAAATCAGGGGCGAGCGCGGCTGGCGATCCAGCCCCACGCGACGCCGACGGCGAGGCCGACGGTGTGGCAGGTGTTGGCGATGGGGCCGACGAGGCCGGTGAAACAGACGCCGAGCCAGAGCAATTGCATCATCACGGTGGTGGGATGGATGACGTAGCCGGACCACGGCGTGAATTTGGCCCGCATCCAGACGTAGCCGAACAGGCCGAAGACCACGCCGGACATCCCGCCGAACATCGGGCCGCCCCGGAGGTATTGGCCGAAGTTGGATGTGGCGGCGATGGTCAGCACGAGCAGCGTGAGGAACCACGAGCCTTGCCGGAGCTCGATCATCCGGCCGAGTTCGCGCAGCCAGAACAGATTGAACAGGATGTGGGCGATGCCGAAATGCAGGAACATCGGCGTGAAGAGCCGCCAGATTTCGCCGGCGCGGATTTCCGTGAGGCCGGGCATCCAGCGGACAAATTCGCCGTCTGATTGGACGTTCACCATGTAGAGCCAGCGGTGGACGCCGGCAGCGGTGCCTGGAGACTGTTGCAGCAGAAAGACGACGGCGCTGATGATGATCAAGACCAGTGGCACGATACCGAGGCCGCCGGCGTGAAGGGTCTGGACGATCTGGCGGCCGCTGGCCGATTTGCGGGCGTAGGCGGCGCGTTCTTTTTCGGCGAGCGCGCGCAATTCATCCGCGCCGGCGGCGGTGAGCCGGTAACGCGGGTTCGCCGGGTCGGCGCGGAATTCGGCGAGCAGCTTGGCGGCGCGCTCGAGTTCGTCTTCGGCGTGGATCCAGACAGCCCAGCCCTGCGGGGCGTCGGCTTCGACTTCGTTCTCGACGCCCTGAACGTAGAGAAAATTGCCGAAGGTGCGGGCCGCTACTTCGTTTTCGAGATGACCAATCTGTCGCATTGCGGTGCAGTGTAGCGGAAAAACTGGCGGGGAAAAGCGAATCCCCTGATCAATTCCCGAACTGCACGTCCGGCACTTCCTTGACGGAAGGCGGCACGCTGAAAAATTTCTGCGGCTGGAATTTGAACGCGCCGGCCACGAGATTACTCGGGAAGCTTTCGCAGCAGTTGCGGTAGTCGCGCACGTTGCCGTTGTAGAAGCGGCGGGCCGGCTGGATGCGGTTCTCGGTGATGATGAGTTCGCCCTGGAGTTTCAGGAAATTCTGGTCGGCCTTGAGCTGCGGATAATTCTCCACGACGACGAGCAGTTGCTGGAGCGCGCCCACAAGCTCGGTTTCGTCGCGGGACTGGTCGGCTACGGGGCCGCGGTTGGCGGCGCAGCGGTTGCGGAGTTCAATCACGCGCTCGAGCACGGCGCGTTCATGTGCGGCGTAGCCCTTGACGGTGGCGACGAGGTTGGGGATGAGGTCGTAGCGGCGCTGCAATTCCGTGTCCAGGTTGCTCCAGGATTCGGCGATGTAATTCCGCAGGCCGACGAGGCTGTTGTGTTGGCCGACGACCCAGAGCACCGGAACGAGCACGATGCCAAGCAGGACGATGAGAATCAGTGCCATGATCAGTTTTTGGTGAACAGGTATTCCGGTATCAGTGAACGGATTTGCACCAGCCGTTGCAGGTTGGCTACGATCCCCGGCGTATCCAGACAGCGGCCGAACACCAGCGCGTGCGCGTAGTTCTCGATCTCGATGCTCAGGTAACGATTGGCCAGGAGGTATTCCATCATTTGCGTATTGCAGACTTCATAGGCGAATTTCTTGTCCTTGGACCGCACGCAGTAGGAGCGGGAAAATTCGGCAGATTCAAAATCGATGTCATCGTAGCCGAATGCCTGCGCAATCTTGAAAAAATCCTTCCGGGCCGATGTTTAATTTAGGAAACGCCTGCGGCAGCATCATGATGAAGCATGAGAAATAGTGGTGATGCGTCTAGCGGCGGCTCTTGGAATCGGTCGAATACGTTTCGTAGTGGTAATCAAACACCAGCACCTCGTGTCCCTGAAAGATTCCGCGCAGCACATTGTAGGCATAGCGATTACTGCCTTGGGCGAGCTTGTCGAGGAAGCCGAACTGACCGGCCAACCAGGAGTCG
Source organism: Verrucomicrobiales bacterium (assembly GCA_017853785.1). Classification (GTDB taxonomy): domain Bacteria; phylum Verrucomicrobiota; class Verrucomicrobiia; order Limisphaerales; family JAFMIX01; genus JAFMIX01. The sequence goes on along the minus strand of JAFMIX010000071.1, from coordinate 4,097 downwards.
TTGCCTGGGCTGAACGTCAGGCCGAGCCGCGCGGCGAGCTGCGCCAACGCCTCCCGCCGCTTCTGTCCGGCGATGATACTGAAAATCAGTCCAACAATCACCACCCCGGCGATCAGGGCGAATAAGAAAATGGGAGCCGCAGCCACGGTCTGAGTTTCTAACGGGAATCCGGCTGAGTGACGATTACAAAGTTCCGCCAATTTCGACCCCCGCTGTTTTTGACTTTTGCCGCCGCCGTTTTGCCGCCATCCTGCGCCCATGGAATCGCCGGAAATCTGCCGCGCCGTGCGGCTCGCCCTCGCCGAAGACATCGGCAGCGGCGATGTGACCACGCTCGCCACCGTGCCGAAGACCGCCCGCATCCGGGCTGTGATGCGCGCCCGCGAACCGCTCACGGTCTGCGGAATGGAATTCGCCACCGCCGCCTTCCGGCAACTATCCCCCGCGATCAAAATTAAGCCGCGCGCCGCTGACGGCCAACGCGTGAAGGCCGGCGCGACGTTGCTGGAAGTCTCCGGCCCGGCGTCCGCCATCCTCACTGCTGAGCGCGTCGCGTTGAATTTCGTGCAGCGACTTTCCGGCGTGGCGACGGCGACGGCGCAGTTCGTGGCCGCCGTCAAAGACACGGGCGCGCAAATCCTCGACACGCGCAAGACCACGCCGGGTTGGCGGATGTTCGAGAAATACGCCGTGGCCTGTGGCGGCGGACGGAATCATCGCATCGGCCTCTACGACATGGTGCTCATCAAAGACAACCACCTAGCCGCGTTGCGCGGCGCGAAGCCCAACGCCATCGCCGCCGCCGTGGCGTGCGCGCGGAAGAAATTTCCCAAGCTCAAGGTCGAGGTCGAGGCGGACACGTTGAAGCAAGTCGCCCAAGCCGCCGCCGCCGGCGCAGAGGTCATCCTGCTCGACAACATGACGCTCGCGCAGTTGCGCGCCGCCGTGAAGCTCGTCGCCGGCCGCGCCGCGACCGAAGCCAGCGGCGGCGTGAATCTGAAAACCGTCCGGGCCATCGCGCAGATCGGCGTGGATTTCATTTCCGTGGGCGCCATCACGCACTCCGCGCCGGCGGTTGACATCGGATTGGATTTTGAAAATTAAATTAGCCACGGATGAAACAGGGGTTGAACACAGATTGCTCGGAATTTCGTAGATTTGTATCCGTGTTTAATCCGTGTTCAATCGGTGGCTGAAAAAAACATGACGACTGACGCCCAAATCCTGACCGCCCTGCGCGCCGCGGATGCCGGCGGCGTTTCCGGGGCGGAACTTTCGCAACGCTTCGGCATCAGCCGCGCCGCCATCTGGGCGCGCATCGAGGAATTACGTATGCTCGGCTATGACATCTCGGCCAGTCCGCATCTCGGTTACCGGCTCGTGAGCGCGCCGGATTTGCTGCACGCGGATGACCTGACCGCGCGCCTCGGCAAAACCAAGGTCGTCGGGCGCGACCTCCGCGTGTTTCAGGAAACGACTTCCACCAACGACGTGATCGAAAAACTTGCGCGCGATGGCGTGAAGGAAGGCGTTGTGGTTTTCGCGGAAACGCAGACGAAGGGGCGCGGGCGGTTGGGGCGCAAGTGGGCGTCGCCAGCGCGGAACGGTCTTTGGTTTTCCGTATTATTGCGGCCCGACCTGCGCCCGCAGGAAGCCACGCGGTTGACGGTCGCCGCCGCGACGGCGCTGGCGCGGGCGATTCGCCGGGTGGCCCGCGTGACGCCGCAGATCAAATGGCCGAACGATATTCTCATCGGCGGCAAGAAGGTCGTGGGCATCCTTACCGAGATGAGCGCGGAATTGGACCGGGTGCGGCACGTCATCCTGGGCATCGGCGTGGACGTAAATCTGAACGCCGGCGATTTTCCGGCGGAACTGCGCAAGCTCGCGACCTCGTTGAAAATTGAGTCGGGCGCGGCGGTGGACCGGGCGGAACTCGCGGCGGTGATCCTGCGCGAACTGGATGCGGATTACGCCCGTGTGATCGGGGGCCGGTTCGCCGCCGTGGCGGACGAATGGGAGGCCCAATGCCTCACGCTCGGGCGCAACGTGACGGTGGACTTGGGCGGTCGGCGGATCCAGGGCTACGCGGAATCGCTGGACGAGGACGGCACGTTGCTGATCCGCACGCAACATGGCCGGTTGGAGCGTATCATCGGCGGCGATGTGACTTTGGAGAAATGAAGAAGGCAAAATTGATTTTGTTATTCGATATCGGCAATACGCACACGCATCTCGGGTTGGCGAACGCCCGGCGGGTGGTGAGGCAGATCGACATTCCCACCTCAAGCTGGCGTGGCGGTGCGGCGGCGGCGCAGGTGAAGCAATTTGTCGGCGCGGCGAAACTGCGCGGGGCGGCGTTGTGCAGCGTCGTGCCGCCGGTGACGCCGGTGATCGAGAGATTTATCCGGCAGACGTGGAAGTTCACCGCGTTGAATCTCACACCGGCGACATTGCGCGGCGTGGGCATTGATTATCCCCAGCCGCAGACCATCGGGCCGGACCGGCTGGCGAATGCCGTGGCCGCGTGGCAGCGCTTCGGCGCGCCGGTGGTGGTGGTGGACTTTGGCACGGCGGTGACCTTCGATGTGGTGGACGCGCACGGCAACTACGTCGGTGGCGTAATCGCACCCGGCCTGGCGGCGATGACGGATTATCTGCACGAACGGACAGCGTTGCTGCCGCGCATCAAAATCCGCGAGTTCAAGAGTCCCATCGGCAGGAGCACTGAGGAGGCGATGCTCGTGGGCGCGGTGCACGGCTATCGCGGGCTGATCCGCGGGCTGGTGCTGGAACTGAAGCGCGAGTTGCGCGCCCGGAAATTGCCGGTGGTGGCGACTGGCGGCTACGCGAAGCTCATCGCGGCGAAGCTGCCGGAGATTTCAGCGGTGGCTCCGAATCTGACCCTGGAGGGGCTGCGTTTGGTGTGGGTGGCGCATCACGCCGGGAAGTGACTTCCGCCTATCCTTAGGTTGCCGTTTGCAGGTTTCCTCAAATCACCCTTAAATTCGCCGGTTGCCAGTATCGCGATGCCTGCCAAGCGACCAAAAGTGACTCTGGCAATCGCCGCCGCTTCCGCTTGCTCTGCGAGCGGGGTTCGTCCTGCGGCAGGCAAGCCGCATGACAACTCCGAAGCGAGCGCCGGGAATGATGTGGGAATCCGGGATCTGACGGCTGACAGTTAATGGGCGTTTTGAAGTTCCACCTGTCCGGTTTCGTGAGGCAACACTATTCCTGACTAAAATTGATAGCTATCAAATTTTCCATGCAAAAGAAGCTTTGGGCAGGTTCAAGCAAAGGCGGAAGTTCCCTGCGGTTCGCACGGCATTTGTTCGGTTGCCAGCGCAGAGAAGGGTGGCTATTGTACCGCCCGTCCCATGACTAAACCAACGTCTGAAAAGAAGCTGGATATGCACAGCGAGGAATTTCTCCACGCGCTGATGCGGAAACAATTGAAACTCTCCATTGCCTGCTCGCTGGCCTTCATGGTCGTCCTGCTCGGCTTGCCACTGGCAAACTACTTTGCGCCGGAGCTGATGGCCAAGCGAATCTTGGGCTTCACGTTTACATGGTTACTGCTCGGCATAGGCTTCTTTCCCGCCGTGTGGTGCATTTCCTTTTATTTCATCAAACGTTCCATCGCACTGGAGGAGGAAGAAGTGCGCGAAGTCCAACCTGACAACCAGCCCAAGTCATGACACCTATTTTCGCCACCGTTGACCCTTACATTCTTGCCTTCAGCGCCATCACCGTCGTGGTGACGATCTGGATGGGCTTCCGCTCAGCGAAAACTTCCAAGACCGCCAGCGATTTCTTCGTCGCGGGCCGCAGTGTGAGCGTGGGCTGGAACGCCAGCGCCATCTCGGGCGAATATCTCAGCGCCGCCAGCTTCATGGGCGTGGCGGGTATGGTGATGTCCAGCGGGTACGATGCGCTGTGGTATCCGGTGTGTTACGCGTGCGGGTATCTGTTCCTGCTGCTGTTCATCGCCGGGCCGCTGCGCCGCTTCGGGGCTTACACGATTCCCGATTTCGCCGAGGGACGGTTCGACTCGCCGCTGTTCCGCAAGATCGCCGTGTGCTTCGTGCTGTTCATCG
>JAFMIX010000070.1 GCA_017853785.1 Verrucomicrobiales bacterium | reverse complement strand
CTGCCGACGGCGGTGTATGCGGTGAGCGGCGAGCACGCGATGATCAAGGCGGCGGCGGCGAACGGCTGGATCGACGAGCGCGCGGTCACGTTGGAAACTCTGCTGGCGATGCGCCGCGCCGGGGCGGACATCCTCATCACTTACGCGGCCGCGGATGTGGCGCGGTGGTTGCGGGAACCATGATTGTCCGCTCCCGCGCCGGTCGGGAAATCAGGGCGCGGGAATGACCAATGTCTGCCCGATGCGCAGGCGGCTGGGATTGAGTCCGGGATTCGCCGCCAGCAACGCGTCCAGCTTCACGCCGTATTTGCGGGCGATGGATGCGGGCGTCTCTCCTTGCTTCACCACATAGGAACGGGTGAGGATTTTCTGCGGCTTGGGTGGAGTGGTTCCGGGCGTGGGGTTCGGAGCAGGGCGGGGCGGGGTCGGCGTTTGACTGGTCGGCTGGGGCGGCACCGGCACCGGGCCGGGAGTCGGCGGGCGCGGGGCGGGCGTCAGATTGGGCGGCGTGGTGCCTTGGCCGCCGTTCGCCGTGTAGTAAGCCTGCCAGGCTTCCAGCTTCTGTTTGAGATCGCGGTTTTCGGCGGAGTAACGCTCCAGTTCCTTCTGCATGCTTTGCGAGAGCGGCGCGAGCGAGACGGACTTGGCCAGCTCCTGTTTGCACGCGACGATGCGCTGCTGGACGACCTCGGCGTATTCGTCCTGCGGGCGGAGCTTGAGGTAGCGGTCGAAGTGGTAGATCGCCGCCGCGAAATCCTGGCGATTGTTTTCGCAGAGCAGACCGAGTTCGAAATGCGCCGCCGCCGAGCGCGGATTCACCTCCAGCGCTTTCTCGAACGCCTCCGCCGCGCCTTCGTAATCCATGCTGTTCACGCGACTTTTACCGGTGAGAAAATGCGGTTCGCGTTGCTCCTCTAGTGAGTTGGAACCGGAAGGCAGGCAGCCGCCACCGGCGAGACACAAGGCCGCCAGCGCACTGCCGCAGAAGATTTTCGGGACAAAACTCACGGTGGGAAGTTAAACAAACTGCCGCCGCCGCGCAATGAAGTTGCGTCAAAGCTTGGGGGCAAATGGGTTTTTGGGCACGGCGGCGACTTCGGGATGCCGCGGCAGCAGCAGCACCGCCACCAGCAGGTAAATCCAGCCGATCATGACGTGGAAGCTGAAGCACCAACCGAGATACACCAGGTCCAGCAGGCCGAGCCCGTAGGCGGCGATGGTGAGCGTCATGAAGAACGCGCCCGGCATCAGCGCCGCCGAGGCCAGCCTCCAGCTGCCGCGCCCGTTCAGGTCGCGGTTGGCGAAGAACGCCAGCAGCCACACGGGTAGAAAATACAGCGTCGCCAGCAGCGCCCAGCTCGCGAACAATCCTGCCACGGTCAGCCCCACGGCGGCGGCGAGGATTCCGGGCTGCCACGCGCCCCACCACGGTTTGAGCTGGGGCTGGTTGAATTCGATCGCCCAGTCGCTCGGATAAACCACTTCCGTGTAGCCGAGGATGGAACGCAGGCGCACGTTGGTACGGCCAAATTCGACGGAGAGATGCGATTCGTTGCCGAGGTCGCCTTCATGCCACAGGTCCACGGCGAGGCTGAGAAACGGGTTCGCCGCGAGCCGCGCCGGCGTGTCGCCGCGCCAGCTGAGTTGGCCCCGGGAAATTTTACCTTCGCGCGGTAATTGCTGGATGGCTTCCTGCACGACGGGAAGCCAAGCGACTTGCAGAAACCACACGACGCTCACCGCCGCCAGTAGCGCGGCGAGCAATTGCACGAACCCCAGTCGCCCCAGCGAGGCGCGGGCGAACGCCGCGACGCCACGCGGCGTGAGCGGTTCCCAGGCGGAGGGGAGCAGTTGGTCGAAAAACGGTTTCATCCAGCCAAATCGTAATCGTAAGCGTCATCGCAATCTTAATCCGGCGCCGCGATTACGGTTAGGAACAAGATCAGGATTACGAACCGCTGAACCTGCCGGAACTCACTCCGCGGGTGTCGCGGCGGGCGGCTGGCCTTCCGGCGCGGGCGGCGGCGTGTGGAGGACGGTCACGGGATAGCGCAGCTTCATCACGTCGTCCACGAGCACTTCGATGTAATAATTGCCGGCGGTCTTGAATTCCACCTGGCCGAACACGCTCACGTTGGTGGCGTGCAGGTGCGCTTCCGGGAGGCCGAACTTGACCTCGCTCTTGCGTAGCACGGTGGTCTGGTCAGGCGCGATGAGGCGAACGCACTCGGTGAATTGCCCGATGCCGGCGGTCCAGCGGTTGAAGACGCAGAGCTTGAACGCGACGACCGGCAGTTGCGGCACGCGGATGTAGTTGATGACGCCGACGAGGAAGAAGTTGCCGTTGGCTTCCTGGCGGACTTCCTCGCAGAGCAACGAGGACTGGAGGTCGGGGAGGATTCGGGTGGGGTTCATGGGGAGTTGATAGTTGAGAGTCGTTAGTTGATAGCCTGTTCGGCGGCGCGCACGGTGTTCTGCATCAACACGGCAATGGTCATCGGGCCGACGCCGCCGGGGTTGGGTGTGATCTTGCCGGCGATCGGTTGGATGGCGGCGAAGTCCACATCGCCCACGAGCTTCGTGCCGGTCTTGCTCGTCGCATCGGGGACGCGATTCACGCCCACGTCCATGACGACCACGCCGGGCTTGACCATGTCCGCCTTCAAAAATTCCGCCACGCCCATCGCGGCGACAATGATGTCGGCGCGGCGGCAATGCGCCTTGATGTCGCGGGTGGCCGAGTGACAGATGGTGACGGTGGCGTTCGCGCCACGCGCCTTCTGGCAGAGCATGGCGGCCATCGGTTTGCCGACGATGTTGCCGCGGCCGAGGATGACGACTTCCGCGCCGTCGGTCTTCACGCCGGAGCGCACGAGCAATTCCACGACGCCCGCCGGGGTGCAGGGCTTGAAGCCGGTGTCGTCGCCGAGCATGAGCTTGCCGACGTTGACGGGATGAAAGCCATCCACGTCCTTGGTCGGCAGCACGGTCGCGTATACGACTTCCTGCCGCATGTGCTTGGGCAACGGGGCTTGCACGAGGATGCCGTGCAGGTGCGGTGCGGTGTTCAGTTTGCCGAGGAGCGCGAGCAAATCTTTTTCGCTCGTGCTTTCGGGCAGAACGTGCGTCTCGGAAACGATGCCGAGGTCGGCGCAGGATTTTTCCTTGCGGCCGACGTAGACTTTGGAGGCTGGGTCTTCGCCGACGCGCACGAAGGCGAGGCCGGGAGTGACGCCCCGGGCTTTGAGGGCGGCGACGCGCGCGGTGGTTTCGGCTTGGAGTTGCGCGGCAATGGCGCGCCCATCAATGAGGTTCGCCGCAGCCATGACAGTTATTCGACGACCTGGATTTTTTGGATGGTTATGATGGGGGTGTTGACCCAGCGTTCGTCCAAGCCTTCTTCGCCGGTCACCATGATGCGGAGGCCTTTGTAGCGGGCGAGGTCGAGATTCTTGGCGTTGGTGTAGAGATAATTCACGGTCTTGCCGGTCTCGGCGTTGACGAGCGCGAACGAGCTCGGTGCTTGGATGCTGAAGGTGCGGCGCACGATGCCTTCGCGCTCCACGATGCGCGGCACGGGCGGTTCCTTGGGAACGACCGGCTTCACGACGGGCGCGGTGAGGTCGGCGCCCACATCGGCGTTGGTAACGGCGGGAGTCACGGCCACGGGCGTTTCGACCGGCGGCGGCGCGACGGGGGTCGTGTCTGGAACAGTGATGGTCGTGGTGGGCACGACGGGTTCGACCGGCGTGACCGGCGACGGCGGAATGATTGTGGCGACGGTGGTGGGCGGTTCGACCACGGCGGGCGTGGTGCCGGCGGCTTCCTGTTTCAAGTAAGCGGCGGCGACGTAGGCGAAAGCGTTGCCGGGAGCTTCAATTTCCATCCACCCGTTGGTCGTGCTGAGATCCTTGACGGTCTCGCCTTTGAGCAGTTGGCCGGCGATGCTGAAATTTTCGCCCGGCCCGGTGCGGAGGTTAAGTTTCTTCACCTTGACGGTCTTGGTTGTCGCGTCCACGAACTGGCTGCTGACCCAGAGGCGTTTGCCGATGGGCAGCGTAATTTTGGCCCAGATCGAAGGCTCATCTTCGTGGGCGTTCTGGCGGGTGATCTCTTCGATGACGGTGACGGGTTCGCCGTTGGAGAGGCGGCCGATGATTTCACTGCGCGTGGTGGCTTGGCCACGGATGTTGACGCGCTTGGCACTCACGGTGGCCGCGCCGGGCTTGAGCGGCACGCTAAAGGTGGGGATGTTGGCGGGCGCTTTTTTGGCCGCGGACTTGGGGGTGGCTTTTTGCGTGACCGCTTTGGTCTTTGGTTTGACGGTCTTAGCGGGTTTGACGACCGCCACAGGTGCGGCGAGGCCGGCGTCCGGCACGGCCATGGGCGCGGGCGGGGCCGCAACCACGGCGCCGAGGGCGTTGGTGCCAGGCGGTTTGTCGGCAAGCGCGGGCCGGACAGCGAGGCCGGCGAAAAGGGTGACTGTCAAAACCAACCGAAGCTTCGTTTTCATAACGGGGATATTAGAGATTTAATCTCGGATTCTGTCAATGTTCGCCATTTGCCCGGCTTCAACTCGCCGAGCTTGATTTTGCCGATCTGCACCCGTGCCAGCCGCAGGACGATCAAGCCTTGGGATTCGAACAGCCGCCGCACTTCGCGGTTTTTGCCTTCGGCGAGTTCGAGTTCCACTTCACTTCTGGAGTTGCTCGCGGAAAGCAGTTTTGCCCGCTGCACCTTCAACGTCTCGCCTTTGCTTTCCACGCCGCGCGTGAACTGGCTCAACATCTTTTCCTCCACGCGGCCTTCGACGAGCGCGAGGTATTTCTTGCGGACGCCGTAGCGGGGATGTGTCAGGCGCAGGCTGAACTCGCCGTCGTTGGTCAGAAAAATCAGCCCTTCGCTGTCGAAATCCAGCCGGCCCACGGTGTAAAGGTTGGCCCATTCTTTGGGCAACAACTCGTGGACGGTATCGCGGCTCTGGTCGTCCTTGCGGGTGCAGATGTAGCCGCGGGGCTTGTTGAGGGCGACGTAGAGCTTCCGCTTGAGCGTGACGCGCCGGCTGTCCACCTCCACCTTGTCGTGCAGCGGGTTCACCTTGCTGCCCAAAGCGGTCACAGGTTCGCCGTTGACGGTGACGCGCCCAGCGAGGATGAACTGTTCCGAGGCGCGGCGGGAAGCCACACCGGCTTCCGCCAGAAATTTTTGAAGTCGAACCACGGGAGTGCGGAGGTCAGAGTGCAGATTGCGGAATCAGGCAGCAGGGCTTTCCATTCCGCACTCCCCATTCCGCATTCCGCAATTATCACTCGTCCGCCTTGGTCTTGCGGAGGCCGGTGATGCGGTCGCCGTCTTTCCATTGGCCGCGTTTCTTGAGGATTTCGACGCGCTCAAACCGTTTGAGGACGCTGCGTTTGCCGCCCAAGGTGGAAGCGGCGCGGAGGCTGGGGTGCTGTGACATAAATTTTATTCGGTTTTGGTTGTCCCGGCGATGGCGCGCGGGTCGGGATTTGTACCAGAAATCGCCGCACTTGCAATGGTTAATTCCAATCCAAAGGCATTGAGTCGCCGGTTTTGCCGGAGTTCAGGTCGATTGCCGGCTGCCGATTCCATTCCGGTGCTGCCGCCGTCCGCCGTTGTTTGAGGTTTCCGCGAAATGCCTTTCCTTGACCCGCCCGCGCAAAGCCGTTAGACCTTGCATCACATCAATGGCCACCAAAACTATCATTAAACCTGCGAAATCTCCCGCCGCCGTCGGCCCTTACAACCACGGCGTCCGCATCGGCGACCTGCTGTTCTGCGCCGGCCAGATCCCCATCGAACCCGCCACCGGTAACCTCGTCGTCGGCGACATCAAGGCGCAGACCGAACGCGTCCTCGAAAACGTGAAAGCCATCCTTGACGACCAGAAGCTGACGTTCGCCCACGTCGTGAAGTCCACCGTTTTCCTCACCAGCCTCGCTGACTTCGCCGGCATGAACGAGGTTTACGCCAAGTATTTCACGGAAAATTTCCCCGCGCGCTCCACCATTCAGGTCGCCGCCCTGCCCAAGGGCGCGAACGTGGAGGTTGAAATCATCGCGCACTTCTGAACGCCATGCCGCTCGGAATCCAACTCCTGCTTGCGTTCGTCATCGGCGGCGGGCTCGGCGCGCTCATCGGCTGGCTGATCGGTCGCGGCGGCCGCGCCACCGCCCCGGCGGATTCGCGGCTGGAAGACGAGTTGCGCCAGCAAGTCGCGCAGCGCGAAACCGAGTTGACCCAATTGCGCAGCGAGCTTTCCACCACCGGCAACGCCCGCGCCGCCGCCGAGGCCAAACACGCCGCCGCCGAAAAAATGTTGGCTGAGCAGCGCGAGTTGCAGGCGAAGGCGCTGGCGGATATGCGTGAGGTGTTCAAGGCCTTGAGCGCGGACGCGCTGAAGCACACCGCGCCGGAGTTCCTGCGGTTGGCCGAGCAAAGTTTCGGCAAGTTTCAGGAGGCCGCCAAAGGCGATCTGTCGCAGCGCCAGGAAGCGATCAAGGGATTGGTCGAGCCGCTCAAGCAGCAGTTGGAGACTTACCAGAAACGCCTGCAGCAGACCGAAGCCGCCCAAGCCGGCGCGCTCGGCGAGGTGAAAAAACAGCTCGAAACCCTCGCGCAATCCAGCCTGTCGCTCGCCGCCGAAACCGCGCAATTCCGCAGCGTCCTGAAATCAAATCAAGCACGCGGCAAGTGGGGCGAAGAAACCTTGCGCCGCGTCGTCGAAGCCGCGGGCATGAGCGCACACTGCGATTTCACCGAGCAGGCCCAGAGCGACGACAAGAAGCCCGACCTGATCGTGCGCCTGCCCGGCGACCGCTTCATCATCGTGGATGCGAAAGTGCCGGATCTCGACTTCCTCCACGCGCTCGACAGTGCCGACGAAACCAAGCGCGCCGCCGCGCTCGCCGAACACGCCGCCAAGTTGAAGACCACCATCCGCGCGCTCGCCGACCGGGATTACCCCAGTCAGTTTCCGCAAGCGCTAGACTACGTGGTCTTGTTTGTTCCCGCAGAATCACTTTTCAGCGCCGCGCTCGAAGGCGACCACGACCTCATCGTCTGGGCGGCGAACAAAAAGATTTTGCTCGCCACGCCCGCGTCGCTCATCGCGCTGCTCCGCTCGGTGAGCGTGAGCTGGCAGCAGCATGCGCAAACCGAGAACGCCCAGAAAATCGCCGCCGCCGCCAAGGAATTCTATGTGCGCGTCGTGAAATTTTCCGAACACTTCGAGAGCATCGGCGCGGGACTGGAGAAGGCCGGCAGCGCGTTCAACGCCGCGGCATCCAGCTTTCAATCCCGCGTGCGCCCCGCCGGGGAACGCCTCGCCGAACTCGGCGGCGGCGAGGCCGGCAAGACCTTGCCCGAGGTCGAGCCGCTCGACGCCACCCTGCGTTTGCCGCCGGCTTGACGGGCTTTCGCTCGTCGTTACACTGTGCGCGCTTCCGTTCGGGTTCAGTTCGGAACCATCACATGAGCAAACCACTTTCAGGCAAAGTCGCCTTCATCACCGGCGGCGCGCGCGGCATCGGCCGCGCCACCGCCCTCAAACTCGCCGCCGCCGGCTGCGATGTCGCCATCGCCTACCACAATAGCCACGAGGAAGCCGAAGCCGTCTGCGCCGCCATCCGCGCGCACGGTCAACGCGCCTTGGCCACTCAGGCGGACGTGAGCGACGCGGAGAGCGTCGCCGAGGCGTTCGGCGAATTCAAAAAGCAGTTCGACCACCTGGACATCGTCATCAGCAACGCCGCCATCGGCGTGCTGCGCCCCGCGTTGGAAATGAACGTCAAGCACTGGCGCCGCTGCATGGAAACCAACGCGCTCGCGCTGAACACGCTCGCCCAAAACGCCGTGCCGCTTATGCGCGAAGGCGGTTGCCTCATCGGCATCTCCAGCCTGGGCTCGGTGCGCGCCATCCCGCACTACTCGTTCATCGGCGCGTCCAAGGCGGCGCTCGAATCGCTCGCGCGCGGCCTCGCGCTCGAACTCGGCCACACCAAGAAAATCCGCGTCAACATCGTCAGCGCCGGCGTGGTGGACACCGACGCCCTCAAGCATTTCCCCAACCGCGAGCAACTCCTCGCCGAATCCGCCAAGCGCACGCCCATCGGCCCGGCGCTCACGCCCGCGCAGGTCGCCGATGCCGTTTACTTGCTCTGCCTGCCCGAGGCTTCTATGATTACCGGCCACACCCTCGTGGTGGACGGCGGATATTGCATCACCGGATGAGCGACACGACAAACAACGACGGATTGGCTGGGCAGGTGGCGATTGTCACCGGCGGCAGCCGGGGCATTGGCCGCGCCATCGTGCAACGCCTCGCCGCCAGCGGCATGGAAGTCATCTTCACCTACCGCGACAACGCCGCCGCCGCGAATGAGGTCATCGCGTCCGTTCCCGGCGCGAAGATTTCCGCCGAAGCGGTGGACGTACGCGACTCTGCCGCGTGCAGCGCGTTCGCCGAAAAAGTTTTTGACCGCACCGGCCGCATCGACCTTCTTGTCAACAACGCCGGCGTCGTCCGCGACAACGCCCTTGCCGCGCTCGAAGACGACGACATCCAGGCCGTCCTCGAAACCAACGTCAACGGCGCGCTCTACATGACCCGCGCCATCGCGCCGTTTATGATTTCCAAGCGACGCGGCAAAATCATCAACATGAGCTCCGTCGCCGGTGAAAAAGGCGGTCGCGGCCAGGCGAATTACGCCGCCAGCAAGGGCGCAATCAACGCCCTCACCCGCGCGCTCGCCGTCGAACTCGCCCCGCGCAACATCACCGTCAACGCCGTCGCGCCCGGAGTCATTGACACTGAAATGTCCAAGACCGTCCGCGAACTCGCTGGCGACCAGATCAATTCCCGCATCCTGCTGAAACGCATCGGCAAGCCCGAGGAGATCGCCAGCGCCGTCTGGTTTCTCGCCTCGAGCCACGGCAGCTACATCACCGGCCAAGTGCTGCACGTGGA
>JAFMIX010000069.1 GCA_017853785.1 Verrucomicrobiales bacterium | reverse complement strand
ACCAAAGACCTGTTCGCCAAAGCCCTCAAAGGCAAATACGCCCTCGGCGCTTTCAACGTCAACAACATGGAACTCATCCAGGCCATCGTCGAAGCCTGCGAAGAGGAAAAAGCCCCGTTGATACTCCAGATATCCAAAGGCGCCCGGCAATACGCCAACCCGGTTTATCTCAAGAAACTCATCGAAGCCGCCGTCAGCCTCTCCAACATCCCCATCGCCATCCACCTCGACCACGGCGACACCTTCGAGTTGTGCAAGGAGTGCATCGACGAAGGCTTCACCAGCGTCATGATCGACGCCTCGCATGAGCCGTTTGAAAAGAACGCCGAGATCACCCGGAAAGTCGTTGAATACGCCCACAAGCACAATTGCTCCGTGGAATCCGAACTCGGCCACCTCGTCGGCGCGCAGTTCGACGAAGGCGAAGAAGGCGGCGCGCACTCCACCAGCGGCCACTACACCAACCCCGAGGAAGCCGTCAAATTCGTCAAGGAAACCGGCTGCGACTCCCTCGCCATCGCCATCGGCAACAGCCACGGCGCCTACAAGTTCAAAGGCGAACAACACCTCGACCTCGAACGCCTCAAGCTCATCAAGAAAGCCCTCATGGACGCCGGCATGGGCGATTACCCGCTCGTGCTGCACGGAGCTTCCAGCGTGCCGCAATATCTCGCTGACCAGATCAACAAATACGGCGGCAACATGCCCGACACCAAGGGCGTGCCCGAAGGCGACATCGAAATCGCCCGCCGCGTCGGTTGCACCAAAGTGAACATCGACACCGACCTCCGCATGGCCATGACGGCCGGCATCCGCAAAGTATTCACCGAGAAACCCGGCGAATTTGACCCGCGCAAATACCTCGCCCCCGCCCGCCAGATGGTGAAGGACCTCGTCCGCCACAAGGTCAAGAACGTCCTCTGCTGCTCCGGCCACGCGTTCGACTAGTCGAAAATAATCTCCACGCCCCAAGCCCGAAAGGCTTGGGGTTTTTTTGTGCAAACCTGTCGCACTTCATCCGGCAATTGTCACAAATGGAGTGCCAAAATTGCCGGGTGAGTCCGCCTCGTTGCAATCTAAAAAATTCACAACAAATTGTAATTCTGATTCTTATATCAAGTCTGATTCCCTGGCATTGCTTGAGCTAAAAAAGAATCGGACAGTTGAAACCATTCAACCAAAGGATCAATTATGAAACTGACACGTTGGCAAAACCCAGAACTGGCATGGCCCGGTTTCGGGCGCATGTTGACCCTCCAAGATGAACTCGACCGGCTCTTCGATTCTCCGTGGGGCGAACTGACCCGCACTCCCCAACTGATGAGCGCATGGACGCCCGCGCTCGACGTTGATGAGGACAAGGACAGCTTCACCGTCCGCGCCGAACTGCCCGGCATGAAGCGGGAGGAAATCTCCGTCAGCATCCACGACGGACTCCTGAGCATCACCGGCGAACGCAAAGCCGAAGCGAAATCCGAAGGCACCGCCGTCCATCGGCAGGAGCGCTTCTATGGACGCTTCGAGCGCACCGTCACGCTCCCGGCGCACATCGCGGCGGACAAAGTCAAAGCCCAATACCAGGACGGCGTCTTGCGCATCACGCTGCCCAAGACCGAGGAAGCCAAGCCGAAACAGATCGATGTTTCGGTCAACTGACCGACATCTGTCCCGCCCCGCAGGTGAAAGCTTGCGGGGCTTTTTTTGCATCCGCGACCGGTTGCAGTTTGCGCAATCCCGCCCCGCCCATTACCTTCTCCGGGTGACTGAGCAACATGCCATCGCCGCCCACTGGTCGGGCGACTTTGACGAGACCGCCCTCCAACAATGGGCGGAACAACTCCGCGCCCGCTTCGCCGCCCCGCGCGTCTCATTGGGGCTTGTTTTCATCGCGCCGAAACTGTTTCCGCACGCGGCGCAGATTCTGGAGATTCTCCAGGTCCACGCCAAAATTCCATTGCTCGCCGGCTGTTCCGGCAAAAGCCTCATCGCGGGCGACCGCGAACTCGAAGATGACTCCGGCCTCGCCCTCGCCCTCTACGCCCTGCCCGGCGCGGAACTCAAAGCCGTCCGCTTCACCCAGGAACAACTCGAAGCCATCGAGACCCCCGCCGACTGGCACGAGCAGACCGGCGTCGCCCCCGCGCAGACCAACGGCTGGCTTGTTTTCGCCGACCCCTTCCATCTCGACGGCGAATCGTGGTTGCAAAGCTGGAGCGCCGCCTATCCCGGCACGCCCGTTCTCGGTGGATTGGCGAGCGGCGAGTTCAGCGAACAACTCACGCAGGTCTATCTCAACGGCGAAGTCTTCGAGGAAGGCGGCGTTGCCATCGCCGTCGGCGGCGCGGTCGCGCTCGCCAGCGTCATCTCCCAAGGCTGCACGCCCATCGGCGAGACTTGGACGCTCACCAAGGTCGAGCAGAATTTCATCAAGGAAATCGGCAACCGCCCCGCCTACAAAGTCCTCGAAGAAACCTTCAACGGCCTGCCGCCCGCTGAACAGCAAAAGTCACGCGGCAATCTCTTCGTCGGCCTCGCCACCAACGAATACCTCGAAGACTTTCATCGCGGCGACTTCCTCATCCGCAACCTCCTCGGCGGCGACCCGCAATCCGGCATCGTCGCCATCGGCGCCCTGCCGCGCATCGGCCAGACCATCCAGTTCCAGCGCCGCGATGCCGCCGCTGCCACCGAAGACCTGCACGCGCTCCTCGCTCATGTGAAGCAGGAACTCGCCGGCAAAACCATCTACGGCGGCTGCCTCTGCAGTTGCAACGGCCGCGGCAAAAGCCTCTTCAGCGCCCCCGACCACGATGCCCGCATGGTGCAGACCGAACTCGGCCCCCTCGGCGTCGCGGGCTTCTTCTGCAACGGCGAGATCGGCCCCGTGGGCACGAAGAATTTCCTCCACGGCTTCACCGCCTCCCTCGCCCTGTTCGTGAAAAAGAATTGAAACCACGAATGGACACGAATTCACACGAATCGTTTTCTGTCGGTTCTTATTCGTGTTGATTCGTGTCCATTCGTGGTTACGTCTTTTTCCCAAACTCCGGTTCCAATGGAATCCAGCGCGCCACGATGAAACTCGGGATCGTCGCCAGCACCACCCATACGAAGAACTGCGGATAGCCGAGCTGCTGTTGCAGCCACCCGCTCCACATCCCCGGCAACGTCATCCCCACCGCCATGAACGCCGTGCAGAGCGCGTAGTGCGCCGTCGCGTGCGGCCCGCGCGCCATGCGGATGAGATACAGCATGAACGCCGTGAAGCCGAACCCGTAGCCGAACTGCTCCACCGCCACGCCCGCGCCGATGAGCAAAATATTTTCCGGCCGCGCATACGCCAGCCAGATGAACACCGCATCCGGCAGGTGGATCGCGAACAACATCGGCCACAGCCAGAATTTCAGCCCGCGCCGCGACACGACGTAGCCGCCCAGCAATCCGCCCGCGAGCAGCGCGATCAATCCGCCCGTGCCATAGACCCAGCCGAATTGCCCGTTCGTCAGCCCCAGCCCGCCGTTTGCGCGCGCGTCGATCAGGAACAACTTCGCCACCGGCAGCAACTGCGCCTCGCCCAACCGATACAACAGCACGAACGCCAGCATCACGCCGAGCTGCGGCTTCCGGAAAAATTCCGTGAACGTCCCGGCGGATTTTGCAGAAATAGTTTCTGCGCGGGGCTTCGGCACATCCGCCGCTGGTCGCGGCAGCCCGCCGCGATGATAGACTGCCAGCGCGAACAAGATTCCCGCCGCCAAGGCGAACGCCAGCAACCACGCCGTCGCGAAACTTCCCGTCACCGCTTGCACCTTGCCCGCGAAGATCACCAGCCCGCCCTGCGCCGCGATGTTCGCCACGCGGTAGGCCGTGTTGCGCACCCCGCTGAAGAGGGCTTGGTCGCCCTCCTTCAGCGCCAGCATGTAAAACCCGTCCGCCGCAATGTCATGCGTGGCCGAGGCAAATCCCACCAGCGCGAACAGCGCGAGCGTCACGCCGAAAAAGCCGGGTAGCGGCAGCGCGAGCGCCACGCCCGCCAGCACCGCGCCCATGACGAGTTGCGCCGCCCACGCCCACAGCCGCCGCGTCGCGCGCGCGTCCACCAACGGACTCCACAGCGGCTTGAAAATCCACGGCAACCCCAGCAGCGACGCCCAGAACGTGATGACGTCGTTCCCCACACCGAGGTTTTTATAGAGCACCAGCGAGACGGAAGTGACGAGCGCATACGGCAAACCTTCCGCGAGATAGAGCGTGGGAATCCACGCCCACGGATTGCGGGAAGAAATTTTTGGCTCGGTCATGGGAAAAAATTAACTGCGAGGCCCGCAAAACACACGCCATCGTTTCCCTCCGCGAGATTTTGGCGCGCGCCGTTCAAACCCCTCATGGCACGATCACCCGCAACCGCCCCTGCTCCACCCCGAGCCGCGCCGGCAACGTCCCCACCCATTCCCCATCCAACTCCAGCCCCGCACCCGGCTCGCCGGTGATGGCGACCTCCGCCCCGCGCAGCCGCATCACCGCGCCCTCCGGCAGGCGGCCGCAGGCCAGCAACATCCCGCCGCAACGCGGCAGGCTCAGCCAATTCACGCGCGGGAACACGCCCACCTCCAGCTGGCCGTCCCGCAAATCCGCTTTTGGAAAAATGCGGTAGCGCCCGCCGTAGAACTTTCCGTTGCCGATCAGCACCAGTTCGCCGGTCACCCTGCCTTGGTTCGTCACCACCGTGAGTTGTGGCCGCCGTTCCCGCAACGCCTTCAGTCCGGCCACCACATACGCGAGCGGGCCGATCTTTTTTTTGTGCGACCAGTTCACGAGTTCAATCGCCCGCGCATCCACCCCCGCGCCGGCCAGCTGCATGAAATACTGCCGCCGCGGTTTGGCCGCCGCGGAAAACTCCGCCCAGCCCAGATCAATCCGCGTGTAACGCCCGCGCAGAATCAACTGCCACGCTTTTGCCGGGGGCACCGGAATTTTCAGCTCCCTCGCAAACACATTCACCGTGCCCAGCGGCAGCACGCCCAGCCGCACGCGGTCGAACGCCTGCGCGTCGCCGATGCCGTTGAGCACCTCATTGATCGTGCCGTCGCCGCCTGCCGCAATGACCGTGTCGCAGCCTTCCGCGATGGCTTGGGCGGCGAGCCGGCGTGCGTCACCGGCGGCGGTGGTCGGCTTGAGCACGGCGTGCTGCGTGATCACCTCAAGTTGCGCGCGCAACCGCGCGGCCTTCTGGCCGTTGGCGGTGGGATTGAAGATGACGCACGTGCGCATGAGTGCGTTTAAAGTGCCGCAATCGCCGCCGTGATGCAAGCGAACGAATCGCAGCAAAGTCTTGTGGCGCTGGAGGAAGCGAGGAATTGCCGCCGGGGCGGCCTAACTCCGCCGCGCCAGAATGGTGGCCACGATTTCAGCGGGACGACTTTGCGCGGTTAGTTCCAACCACTCCACCCTTTCATGCTTCCGCAGCCAGGTGAGCTGCCGCTTGGCGAACTGGCGGGTCTTGATTTTCACCAGCTCCACCGTCTCCGCCAACGGCCGCTCGCCGCGCAAGTGTTCGACCACTTGCCGGTAGCCGATGGCTTGCATCGCGGTGGGGTTTTGTTCCAGGCCGCGCGGCAGCAGGGCGCGGGTTTCTTCCACCAATCCGGCGGCGAACATCGTGTCCCCGCGGGCGTTGATGCGGGCGTGCAAGTCGTCCGGTTTCCGCGTCAGCGCAAACATCGTTTCTTCATTCTTCATTCTGCCTTCTTCATTCCAGCTGGCGCGCTGTGCGGAAAATGGTTTGCCCGTGAGCCGGATGACTTCCACGGCGCGGATGACGCGGCGCGGATTCTGGCGGTCGATCGCGGCGAAGGTGGCCGGGTCGCGCTGCTCCAGTTCGCGCAGGAGTTCGGCGAGCGGCGCGGCTTCGAGTTCGGCGCGGAGTTTCTCGTCGGCGGGCGGCGCGGCGCCGAGGCCTTCGCGGAAGGCTTTGAAGTAAAGCCCGGTGCCGCCGCAGAAAATCGGGACGCGTCCGCGCGCCTGGATTTCCGCCACGGCGGTCTGCGCGAGCGCGCCGAACTTGGCGGCGTCGAACGGCGCGGTCAAATCCACGACGTCGATCAAGTGATGCGGCACGCGCTGGCGTTCGGCGGCGGTGGGTTTGGCGGTGCCGAGGTCGAGGCCGCGATAGACCTGCATGGAATCCACGGAGATGATTTCGCCGCCGAGCTGTTCGGCGAGCAACAGGGCGACCTCGGATTTGCCGACGGCGGTCGGGCCGGCGAGGAAGACGGGGCGCAAGACGGGATGAAGATGGAGGATGGAGGATGGAGGATGGAGGGCGGCGGTTTTTTCCATCTTCAATCCTCTATCCTCATTTCGGCAACGCCCGGCGTGAGAGCGTGAACCAAAGCCCCACGCCCGCCGCAAAGATTCCGATGCTCACGAGGTGCGCCGGCGTGAGGCCGCCGTGGAGGTGGGCGTCCGAGTAATCGCCGCGAAAGGATTCCACGAACGAGCGCGTGAACGCGTAGGCGATGAGGTAGAGCGCAAAAATCTGCCCGTCGAATTTCCGCCGGCGATACAGCCACGCAAGCGTGAGGTAGAGGCCGAGGCTGAGGAGCGAATCGTAGAGTTGCGTGGGGTGGAGCGAGAGGCCGCGGGTCTCGTGGTCTTCGGGAAAATGGATCGCCCACGGCAGTGTGCAGACGCGACCGTAGCAACAGCCGTTCATGAGGCAGCCGATGCGCCCGAAGACGTAACCGAGCGCGATGCTGGGCGCGAGGGCGTCGGCCATTTTCCACAACGGCAGTTTTTTCCAGCGGATGACCAGCAGCGCCGTCGCCATCGCGCCGATGAGGCCGCCGTAATAGACCAGCCCGCCGTGCTGGATCATGAAGACTTCCGAGAAGGGCTTGTCGGCAAACTCCTCGCGCCAGTACGAGACGACGTGGAGCGTGCGCGCCCCGAGCAGGCCGCCGCCGATGAGCCACGGGCCGAGATCCAAAATTTTTTCCGGCGCGATGCCGGCGTGCCGGCCGCGGTGGCTGGCGGTCCACAGGCCCAGGGCGAAGGCGAGGGCGACCATCACGCCATACCAATGGACGGTGAACGGGCCGAATTGAAAGGCGATCGGATGCACGCGGGGAAGTTACCGGAAATGCGGCGGTTGGGAATTTTGAAATTGGGGGCGCTGGCCTTGCCTCAGGACGACCGCGCCGCCCGGTCACGACTTGTTGGTGCTGGCGGTGGTGGAGGCCGGGCGGGGCGGCAGGGGCGGGCGCGGGGCAAAATCCGGCGGCCGCGGCGGCCGCGGCGGAACTTTCTGCACGATTTCGCGCCAGTGCTGGCGTTCCTCCGGCGGCATGAGCTTCCAGCGATCGGCGTTCTTCAGGAACTGCTGGCGTTCCTCCAGACTCAAGGCGGTGAATTGCGCGAAGGATTGCACGCATTGCTCGCGTTGTTCCTTGGGCAGCTTGGCGAAGCGAGCGAGGGTCTTCTCCATCTGCTGCCGTTCGCTCTCGGAAAAAACGTGGAGCGCCTTGGCTCTCTCGGCGGCGGTGAGGTCGAAGAATTGGCTGAAGCGGGCGAGCAATTTCTCCTGCTGCGGCGGCGGCAACGTCTGCCAACCGGCGATGCCGGCCTCGAGTTTTTCCCGGCGGGCGGGGCTGAGGTTCTGGCGGATGGCCTGTTTCTGTTCCTCCGTGCCGGTCTGGAGCTGGGTGAAGTAATCGAGCGTGGCTTCGTTCTCGAGGAGTTCCTGCTGGGCGGCGGCGGGCAGGCGATCCCACTCGCGCAGGCGGTCGGCCACGGATTGGCGGATGGATTCAGGGAGCGCGGCGAGTTCCGCGGGGCGGTTGGTGGCGGCGGCGGAGAGGAGCGGCAGCAGAAACCAGCGCAGTTCGGTGGCGCGCAGGCGGAGTTCGCGCTGGTCGGGCTTGAGCGATTCGTATTCGCGGAGTTTGGCGAGGATGCGCTGCTGCGTTTCCGGCGGGCGCGCGGCGAGGTAGGCTTTGCGTTCGGCGGGCGGCAGCGCGAGGAGGGTGCGGAAAATTTCCACGGGCGCGGACGCTTGCGGCACAGGTGGGAGCGCGGGCGGATTCGTGGCGGCGGTCGCGGCGCGCGGGCCGGCAATCAGCCCGAGCGCGAGCAGCAACCAGCCTCGACGGAGCGAGTTCATCGGAGCAGCGCGAGGAGTTCCCGGTCGGCGGGCGGCGTCTGGCTTAACCGGCGGATGGCCTCAAAGTCTTTCAGGGTTTCCGGGCTGGGCAGCGAGGCGACTTGCGTGACGGCGGCGATGCTCCGGGCGAATTGCGTGCGCGCGGTCTGCGTGCGGAAGTGGTAGGTCGCGAGGCACGAGGCGAGCGCGAGCGACGCCACGGCCACGCGCGGCAGCCAGCGGAATTGCAGGAAGCGCCCGAACCCGGACGCGGGCCGCGCGGCGGTTTCGCGGGCGACCTGCTGCAGGACGCGCGCGGTGAAGTTGGAGGCGACGGGTTTATCCGGCAACGCCCGGAGCAGCGCGTCGAGGCGGGCATCCAGTGGTTTGTCGCGGTTATCGTTCATAGCGTCCGTTCTTGAAACACCGGGGTTGCGGCAAAGTTGCTTTCATTCGCCCGCCGCCCATTCCCCGGTGCGGAGGTAAGCTTTGAGCCGTTCCTTGAGGGTTTCGCGGCCGCGGTGGATGAGCGACTTGGTGGCGGACAGGGACGTGCCCATGACCTCCCCGATTTCCTCGTAACTCATTTCCTGACGTTGAAAGAGGATGATGGCGGTGCGCTGGTTTTCGGGGAGCGCGGCGAGGGCGGCCTCGATTTTCTCCGCCAGTTCGTTTTGCTGGGCGGCCGCGTCCGGGGCGAACGTCTTCACGTCCTCGTATTGGCGCGCGGGCAAGTCATCGTCGGTGGCGGCGCTGGCGTCGAGCGAATCGGCGGGGTGGCGGGAGCGGCGGCGGATTTCGTTCAGGCACAGGTTGCGCGCGATGGTGAAGAGCCAGGTGGTGAACTTTGCGGAGGGCTGGTAGCGCGCGGCGGAACGATGCACCTGGATGAAGACGTT
>JAFMIX010000068.1 GCA_017853785.1 Verrucomicrobiales bacterium | reverse complement strand
GTTACTCCGGCAAGAACCCGCGCCGCTTCGAGGAGAAATACAAGGAGCACGACCCCGAGCGCTACCGCGAAGCCGTCGCCAAGATTCTCGCCTCCGGCAAAACTCCCGCCGGCACGCACCGCCCCATCATGGTCGCGGAAATCCTGGAAGTCCTCGCGCCGCAACCCGGCGAAATCGCCGCCGACTGCACCCTCGGCTACGGCGGCCATGCGCGCGAAATCCTGCAAAAGATTTCTCCCGGCGGCCACCTCCTCGGCCTCGACGCCGACCCGATTGAGCTGCCCAAAACCGAAGCCCGCCTCCGCGCACTCGGATTCGGCCCGGAAACTTTCAGTGCGCACCGCAGCAACTTCGCCGGCCTGCCGCAGGTGCTCGTCTCTGTAGCGGCGGTCTATGACCGCCGCAAATCCGCAAAAAAGATGCGGCGGTCACAGACCGCCGCTACAGCCGCCACCGGCGCGGACCTCATCCTCGCCGACCTCGGCGTGTCCTCGATGCAGATTGACGACCCTGCGCGCGGCTTCTCCGTGAAGCACGAAGGCCCGCTCGATATGCGCATGAACCCGCAGCGCGGCCAGCCCGCATCCGCGTGGCTGCAAAAAATCGCGCCCACCGCGCTCGCCGAACTGCTCGCCGAAAATTCGGACGAGCCGCACGCCGCCGTGCTCGCGCCCGCGCTCGCCGGGAAAAGTTTTAGCACGACGCGCCAACTCGCCGCCGCCATCCGCGCCACCCTGCCCCGGCTCGGCCCGGACGACGCCGACCTCACCGTGCGCCGCGTGTTCCAGGCGTTGCGCATCGCGGTGAACGACGAGTTCTCCGCGCTCGACACGTTCCTGCGGAATCTGCCCGTGTGTCTGAATCCCGGCGGGCGCATGGCGATTCTGACGTTCCATTCCGGCGAAGACCGGCGCGTGAAGAAGGCGTTTGTGGCGGGATTGCGCGAGGGAGTTTACGCGGAGATCTCGCCCAAAGTCATCCGCCCCACCGCCGAGGAAATCCACGGCAACCCGCGTTCCGCCCCCGCCAAGCTGCGTTGGGCACGGCGGTCTGGCGCTGCGAATTGAGCGGCTCGCACCCCGTCAAGGAGCCGGCATGTTTGTGGGCGTGGGCGTGAAGTCTTTCAGATCAAGCCGGCCCATGTTCTCGCTGGCCGCGTTGCCGAGCATCGAGTCGCCGTAGAACCGGCTGGTGATGCGGTAATCAAACTCCTGCGATTCGATGATGGGCTTGAGCCGCGTGGCCATCAGCAGATTGCTCAAGTGGACAGTCACGTCGTTGGTGACGGTGCCGAGGCGCGGCACAGTGACGCTCGCGCTGCTCAAGCCTTTCCCGATGTAGAGGCCGTTAAGGTAAATCTTGTGCACCCCGCCGTTGAAATTCACCGGCTCGGGATTCTCATTGCTCAACCGCAGCGTGAAGGTGGCGGTGGTCTCCAGCACGGTCGCATCCTGAAAATGCACGTTAACGAGACTGACGCTCGGGCCTTGGTGAAAACTGCAACCGGCGAGCAAGGTGGCGGCGGTGGCAAGAGCGAGGAATGTTTTCATGTGCGGGGATTAAACTGCGGGAGGCCGGCGGTTTCAACTGCTTTTCCGCAGGACGGTGTCGCGCTGCGCCCACTCGGGGTTAGCGGCGGGGTAATCGAGGTTGTAGTTCAACCCGCGGCTCTCGGGGCGTTGCAGCGCGCTGGCAACGATGATCTCGGCTACGGTGGCGATATTGCGCAGCTCCAGCAGGTCGCTGTTCACGGTGAAATCCCAATAATATTCCTGGATCTCCAGTTGCAGGTTCGCAAGTCGAGCCTGCGCACGCTGAAGGCGCTTGTTGGTACGCACGATGCCGACGTAATCCCACATGAGCCGCCGGATTTCGTCCCAGTTGTGCGCGACGACAACCATCTCGTCGGGGTTGTGGGCATCGCCGGATTGCCAGTCAGGAATCTGATAATCTGGGATTTGAGATTTGAGATTTGAGATTTTTTCCGCCGCGCGGTGCGCGACGACGACGGCTTCCAAAAGTGAATTGCTCGCCAGCCGGTTCGCGCCGTGCAGGCCGGTGCAGGCGACTTCGCCCACGGCGTAAAGCCCGGCGATGTCCGTCTCGCCATCCACGCTCGTGACCACGCCGCCGCACTGGTAATGCGCGGCGGGCACGACGGGAATCGGTTCGCGCGTGATGTCGATGCCGAAGCCGAGGCAGGTCTGGTAGATGTTGGGAAAGCGTTCGATGATGAACTTGGCGGGCTTGTGCGTGATGTCGAGCAGCACACAATCCGCGCCGCTCTTCTTCATCTCGGTGTCGATCGCCCGGGCGACGATGTCGCGCGGCGCGAGTGATTTCAGCGGATGATAGGCATCCATGAACTCGCGGCTTTCGGTGGTCTTGAGCACGCCGCCTTCGCCGCGCACGGCTTCGCTGATGAGAAACGATTTCGCCTTGGGATGAAACAAACACGTCGGATGGAACTGGATAAATTCCATGTCCGCCACCGCCGCGCCCGCGCGATAGGCCATCGCCACGCCGTCGCCGGTCGCGATGTCGGGGTTGGTCGTGTAGAGATAGACTTTGCCGCAGCCGCCGGTGGCGAGCAGCGTGACCGGCGCGGCGAAGGTCTCGACGGTGCCAGATTTCTTATCGAAGACGTAAGCGCCGAGGCAGGAGTTCGCGCCGACGTAGCCGAGTTTCTGGCTGGTGATCAGGTCAATCGCGAGATGGTTTTCAAAAATTTTGATGTTCGGCTGCGCGGCAATGGCGGCGAGCAAGGCCCGCTCGATTTCGCGCCCGGTCACATCCTTGGCGTGCAGGATGCGCCGCTTGGAATGGCCGCCTTCCTTGCCGAGGTCGAGCACGCGGCGCCCGTTGGCGGGGTCGTCGCGCTCGGAAAAGTTCATGCCCAACGCGATCAACTCGGCGATGCGCGCGGGGCCTTCGGCGACGATCTGACGGACGACGGCTTCCTTGCAAAGGCCGGCACCGGCTTCGAGCGTGTCGCGGACATGCAGCTCGAAGGAGTCTTCCTTGCTGGTGACGGCGGCGATGCCGCCCTGCGCGTAGTTGGTATTGGACTCGGCGGAATTTTTTTTGGTGACAATGGCGACGCGCCCGCGCGGCGCAACTTTCAACGCGTAGGAAAGCCCCGCGATGCCGCTGCCGAGGACGAGGAAGTCAAAGCGCTTCATCGGAGATACGATTATCGGAACGGCAGGAGAAAACTAGCAATTATGCGGGCGCGTCATTGAATCCGCTTCAATGTGACGAGCCAGGCATTTTCGGCGGGGGCGTTGCCAGCCAGCACGAGAATCTCGCCGCGCGGCAGTTGCTGGGTGACTTTGCCGACTTCTTTGCCCTGACCGAGGAGCAGCACTTCGATTTTGTCGCCGCCGAGACGCTTGACCTCTACGGTGCACCGGTCGCTCAACACGGATTTTTTGGTTTGATTGGCCGCTACGGCCAGGCTCTGGCGGTTGACCTCGTAGTAGTGCGTCCATTTCAACGGCAGGCTTGCCAGCTTCTTGCGCACCTCGGCGTCAGCAGGCTTGAGCTTGGAATCGGCGGGCATGCCCTCGCTCGTGCCCCAGATGAGCTGGGCCTCGAACTTCAAGTCGGCGGCGGGGGCGGTGGCGGTGAATCCCAGCGCGGCAGTGAACAGCGCGAGGGTGACGAGGAGAGAGTTCAGCTTCATGGAAGTTATTGGAGCGTAGCAGCCGGTTGATTTTCCGCCAACCCGTTTTCCGCCGGGTAGGAAAGCCAGACGAGCGTGGCGCCGGATTCGTAGTTGCGGTAGGTGAAGGCTTCGCCGGAACCAAGCGCCACTTCCAAGGCGGCCCCACGCGGCCCGAAGTTGGTCACCACCAGCAAAGCGACCGCCAGCGCGGCCACGCCGCCGGTCACCGCCAAGGCCCGCCGCCAGAAACTGAAGATCGAATGTTGCGGGCGCGCGGGCGCGGACGCGGACGCTTCCTCGCGCTCGATCTCCCGCTGAATCTTGGAGAAGTAAAACTCCCGCGTCTCCGGCACGAGGATGCGCCGCTCAAAACCCACTAGCGCGGCCCGCGTGTGCTTGAGTTCAGCGCGCATCGCCGCGGCGTCCGCATCGCGGGCGAGCAGCGAGCCGATCTCGCGCGCTTCGGCTTCGGGCAATTCGCCGTCAAGGAAGGCTTGGACCTTGATCTGTAGTTCGTCGTTCATAACGAAATCATTCTGTTTTTCTCACATCCGCCAGCAGCGCCGCCATTTTGCGGCGCGCGTAAAACAACCGCGACATCACCGTACCGATGGAAACCCCGACCGTCTGGGCGATGTCTTTGTATTCCATCTCCTGGAACTCGTGCAACACCAGCACCGTGCGATGTTCCTCCGTCAGCTTCCCGAGCGCCGTGTCAATCTTCTGCCGGAGTTCGCCCCGTTCCAGCCGCTCGGTCGGGTCCACCGTCACGACAGGCATTTGACGATCGACGCCGCCGGATTCTTCATTTAATTCTTCGATCGACTCGGCCCGCTGGCGTTTGTTCTTCCGCAACTGGTCGAGGCACACGTTGATCGTGATGCGCGTGACCCAGGTGGCGAAACTGGAATCGCCCTGAAACTGCGCCAGCCGTTGCCATGCCTTGACCCAGGCTTCCTGAGAAAGATCGAGTGCGGCGTCTTCGCTGTGCATCATCGTGTAGGCGCGCGCGTAAATCTTGTCACGATGCCGGAACACCAACTCCTCGAACGCCAGCGTATCGCCCTTCTGCGCGAGCTTCACCAACGCGGCATCTTCCAGCGAGGAATAATCTTTTTGGCTCGGCATGAGTTTGGACGGGTGCGGGGAAAAAGTTATTCAACCAGCTTAGAGTTTCCCCTTCGTGCTGGGGATTTGCCCGGCGATGCGCGGGTCGCGTTGGCAGGCGAAGTCCGTGGCGCGCGCGAACGCCTTGAACAGCGCCTCCACGATGTGATGCGGCTCATCGCCGTAGAGCAATTCCAGATGCAGGTTGCAGCGGGCCTCGTTGGTGAAACCTTGGAAAAATTCCCGCGCCAACCCGAACCGGAACGCGCTCGAAGCGTCCTGCGTGCGCTCGGATTTGGAGATTTTTTTCAGGCCGAACTGGTTCAGCCCGCGCCAGACGAGATACGGCCGCCCGCTGAAATCGATCACACAGCGCGCGAGACACTCGTCCATCGGCAGGTAAGCTTCACCCGTGAAGGGATTCTTGGGATGAAACCCCGCGCCGTAGCGCCGTAGCCCACGCTTCTCGCCGAGCGCCTGCGCGAAAGCCTGACCCAGCGCGATGCCGCAATCTTCCACCGTGTGGTGCGCATCCACGGGCAGGTCTCCCTGACAGCGCAGCTTGAGATCCATCGTCGCGTGCTTGGCGAACAGCGTGAGCATGTGGTCGAAGAACGGGATGCCTGTGCGGATGCCGGATTTGCCCGTGCCATCGAGATTCAACTCGAGGGCGATGCGGGTCTCGCCGGTGACGCGCTTGATGCTGGCGACGCGGTTTTTCATTGGCCGGATTAAACAATTTCCCCAACGAAAAACAAAGCGGAATCATTTCCCGCGGGATTTCTGCATGAGTTCGGCAATCTGCTTTTCGAGTTCGTGGCGCGGGCCGGGGTTTTCCGGAGGGAGGGCGTCATGCAGTTTCTGGAGGTGCTGGCTGGCGGCGGTGAAATTCCCCTCCGCTTCTTCCAATCGGGAGAGCGAGACGAGAATGCGCCGCTTCAACGGCAGGTCGAGTTCGCCGGTCTTTTTCTCCTGCGCGTCCATTTTACGGTCGGCCAGCGCGAGCAGATTGCGGGCGCGGGCTACATCCTTGTAGTTGTCCCGATACAACTGGCCCAGCTCGAGCAAAATCTCCGCACTGTCGGGATTCGCCCGTTGGCCATCACGCAGAAACGCCTCGGCGTCTTGCGGGCGTTTCATTTCCCCGCGCAGCCAGAAGGCGGCCACGGTGTAGGTTTCCACGCGCTGCGGATCGAGTTCGGCGGCCACGCGCAGCCAAGGGAGAATTTCATGCGCCCCGGCACCGGTCAGCTCTGTGTGCTTCGTGTTGAAGAAATTCCGCCCGAACGCCTCGATCCAGTCACGCGGCGGCTTGAGGTATTCGTGTTCATGCGGCTCGTGCTGACAACCCGCGCTGTGGACGTGCTCCGGCTCGCTCGCCGCCGCCGGAGCGTGGTCGTGCTGGCAACTGGCGTCATGCTGATGCCCGGGCTCGCTGTGGTCGTGGCCCTCGTGGCCGGCAGCGACATCCGTCCCAGCCTGCTCGGCGATGTGGACTTCGTTCGTGCGGCCCTGGTCGAAGATGGACGGGTAATAGCCGCTGTGAAAATACACGTCCGCCTTCGTGAAGAAATGGTCGGCAAACATCCGCCGCGCGTCCCCCATGACGATGTTCAACAGGTTGCCGGAATTCGCGCGGGCGGAACTCCACATCGAAGCACGCGGCTGCAGCCACGTCGCCAGAGTCGCGCCCGCGGCGAGCAACAACGCCAGGATGTAGCCGGGAGCAGGCATGACGGTTCAGGTGTTCAGCGCCTTGCGGCGGAACGCCAACCACGCCGCGAACAGGAATAACACCGCGTAGACTATTGCGTAGGCTGACGCCGCCGCCACTGCCCACCACGCGATCAGACTTTGGTCATGGATGACGAGGGCGCGCACATCGAACCATTCCAGGTGCGGGATGATGAAGTAGATCGCATACAGAACCGAACGCATCGGTTCGGGCCGCTCCAGCGCGACCTGATTCAGATGCCCGCCGAGCAGCAGGATGCCAATGACCACAACGAACAGGATGGTGGCGTTGGACGAGGGCGCGGCGAACACAATCGAGCCGAGCACCGCCATGGCGATGACCACGCCGAGGAACATCCATTGCAGCCACGCCGCCTGCAAATAATTCAGCAGCGGCCACGCGTGCTCCCGCGAACCGCACACCGCGATGAGAAACAGATAGAACACCACCAGCGCCAGCCCGGCGGCGAGCCAGCAGCCGAGGGATTTGCCGGCGATGACCTGGCCGCGCGTCACCGGCTTGGCAAGCAGCGGGAAAATCGTCCGCTGTTCGCGTTCCGCCGGAATCTGCCGTGCAGCCGTCGTCACGGCGATGACCAGCGCGGAAATCCAGATGAGCAGCAGGCAAAGTTCCTTGAGGTAGCGCACGATCTTGTCATCGTGGAAGAACGTGCCGGCCTCGGCCATGAGTGTGATGAGTGCGCTCAACACGAACAGCACATAGAAATCCTTCCGTCGGTAAAGCTCCTTGATCGTGACGCTTGCGATGGCGAAAACGGTGTTCATTTTACGCGGCAGCCCGATAGCCGATAAGTTTTAGAAAAATTTGCTCGAGGCTCGCGCCGTGCTCGCGCATGAGATCGGCGACCTTGCCTTCGGCCTTCAATTCCCCTTCGCACATGATGGCCACGCGATCGCACACGGTTTCCACCTCGCCCAGCTCGTGCGAGGAGAAGAAGACGGTTTTGCCTTCACCTTTCAAGCGTTGGATGATGGCGCGCACCTGCATCCGCCCGATGGGATCAAGCCCGCTCGTCGGCTCGTCGAGGATGAGCAGGTCGGGATTGTTGATGAGTGCCTGCGCAAGGCCGACGCGCTGCTGCATGCCCTTCGAGTAGGTTTTGATCTGGCGTTTCCGGGCGTGGTCGAGCTCGACGAGTTTCAAGACGGCATCGATGCGCGACTCGATCGCGCTCTTGGCGATCCCAAAAATCTTCGCGTAAAACCGCAGAATCTCCTCCGCCGTGAGAAACTTGTAGTAGTAGGTGAGTTCCGGCAGATAGCCGATGCGTTGCCGCGCAATGGGCTGCCGCACATCCACGCCGAACAGCTGCGCCATGCCGCTCGTGGCGTTGGCGAACCCCAGCAGCACATTCATCGTCGTCGTCTTGCCGGCGCCGTTTGGGCCGAGGTAGCCGAAGACTTCGCCGGCGTTGACGGTCAGGTCCAGCCCCTTCAAAGCAACCTTCGGCATCGCTCCGCCGTATTCCACGCGCAGCTTGTTGATTTGGATGATGGCAGCCATCGGGCGTTGGGCAACGCAGACTAGAAAGCGGGGCACTCCTTGGCGAGCGAATTTTGCCGCTGGTCCAAGTTGACAAATTTTGCCGACGGAACGAGTTTACAGGCGGGGAGATATTGTTATGAAAACAATCGTTGCATTGACTTTATTGTCGCTGGCAACGGTATTGCCAGCCAAGGAAACCACATGGAGGAGCGAATCAACCCTCTTCCACAGCGTCGGTCGCGAACGGTATTACGCAAAAAAAATCCACGCGCCTCCGCCGGCGGCGGCCCAAGCCAAAGCCCGCTATCAGGGCATCGCGGCGGACGTCGCGCGGACAGGCAAGCCGCTGCAAATGATTAATCCCGTCGCACCCGAAGAGTTTGGCACGGGTGAACTTAACGTGACCCGCGACTTCACCACCGGCCGGGTGAACGGGCTGAAACTGTTCGCGGTCAACTTCTGACCCGGGGTAATTCTGGCGTGACCCGACCCTCGCGCTGTGGCATCGTCGCCGCGTGACGACCACTGAAGCCATTCAGCTCCTCGAAAAATTCCGCGCCGGCACCGCCAGCCGCGACGCCGTCCTCCGTGCGTTCCAAGCGGCGCCCACCGCCGACCTCGGCTATGCCCAGGTGGACACCCACCGCGCGCTCCGCAAAGGCTTTCCCGAAGTCATCTTCGGCGCGGGCAAAACCCCCGCCCAAGTCGTCGGCATCGCCGGCAAACTGCTGCAACACGGCCAGAACGTCCTCGTCACCCGCACCACGCCGGAACACGCCAAGGCGCTGAAGAAAAAATTCAAGGCCGCCGAGCATCACGAACTCGCCCGCTGCGTCACCATCGAGAAAAAGCCGTTGCCCAAGCGTCCCGGCACGATCGCGGTCATCTGCGCCGGCACGAGCGATTTGCCCGTGGCCGAGGAAGCCGCCGTCACCGCCGACATCATGGGCAACCACGTCGTCCGCATCCACGACGCCGGCGTCGCCGGGCTGCACCGCATCCTGTCGCGCCTCGAAATCTTGCAGAAAGCCAATGTCC